>JBBIRL010000096.1:0-3201 GCA_037441825.1 Dehalococcoidia bacterium
CCATGACCATTTGCCCACTGTTATGGCCGATGCTACACAGATGGTTCAGTTATTCCAGAACCTGATCAGCAACGCCATCAAGTTCCATGGCGAGAAAAAACCAGAAGTGCATGTAGGAGCAGAGCGTAATGGCATCGAGTGGATCTTCTCAGTGCGTGACAATGGTATTGGGATAGACCCTCAGTACTTCGATCGCATTTTTGTTATCTTCAACCGCCTGCATAGCAGAAGGGAATACCCTGGCACAGGAATAGGGCTGACCATATGCAAGAAAATTATAGAGCGACACAAGGGGCGTATCTGGGTTGAGTCACAGCCTGGAAATGGCGCCACATTTTATTTCACGATACCCCGCGAAAGAGAGTAGAAATCATGAATATTGTAGAACTGGGCAGACCTATCGAGATCTTGTTAGTTGAGGACAATCCCGGCGATGTACGTCTGACTAAGGAAGCCCTTCGCGAGGCTAAGGTTTGTAATCGGATACACACTGTCTACGATGGCATGGAGGCCCTGGCTTTCCTGAATCGAGAGAGCGATTACATCGACGTTCCTTCTCCTGACCTCATCCTGCTTGATCTGAATCTACCTAAAAAGGATGGACGGGAGGTTCTGGCATCGATCAAGGCCAACCAAAAAATTAGGCACATACCGGTGGTGGTGCTGACCACCTCGAAGTCTGAGGAAGATATCGTCAGAAGCTATGCACTGCAGGCGAGCTGCTATGTCACCAAGCCGGTTGACTTGGACCAGTTCCTCGAAGTAGTGAAGTCAATCGGTGACTTCTGGCTCGCTGTCGTAAAGCTACCGCCAGGGGGTGATGGAAGTGGATGGTGAAAAAATCAGAATATTGCTTATAGAGGATAATCCCGGGGATGCCCGCCTGATAAGAGAATTGCTCACCGCAGCAGAGGGCGCTTCACTTGACCTGGAACATACTGACCGGCTCTCGACAGGGCTGGCTCGACTTGCCCAAGGTGACATTGATGTGATTCTGTTGGACCTCTCGCTGCCGGACAGCCAGGGGCTTGACGGCCTCAACAAGATATGTGCGCAAACGCCCGAAGTGCCGGTGGTTGTAATGAGCGGCCTCAGCGACGAAGCGGTTGCAGTCAATGCAGTACAGGAGGGTGCGCAGGACTATCTGGTCAAAGGAAAAGTGGATAGCGACCTATTAGTGCGTTCCCTGCGCTACGCTATCGAGCGGCAGCACCTTCGAGTAGCATTGCGTGAGAGCGAAGGCCGTTACCGGCTGCTCGCTGACAACGCTGCCGATGTTATCTGGACTGCCGACATGAAATGGCAGATAACCTATGTCAGCCCGTCTATCAAGCGCCTGCTGGGCTATACGGTTGAAGAGATGAAGAGGCTGGCGATAAGAGATATTTTAACTCCCGATTCCTTTGATCAGACTGTGAAGCTCATCAGGAATCAAATGGATATTATGACTCCGGGGTCACAATATCCATCGCTGTCTCTGACCCTGGAGTACGTGCGTAAGGATGGCTCCACCCTCTGGGCTGAGGTCATGTTGTCGTTCCTGTGGGATAAAGATGGAAAGCCCAGTGAAGTTTTGGGAGTGATGCGTGATATCACTGAGCGCAAGAGGTCCGAGGAGACACTGCGTCAGAGTGAACAGCGCTACCGTCTGCTTGCCGAGAACGTGAAGGATATAATCTGGACCCGTGATATGAATCTGCGTACGACGTATGTCAGTCCCTCTGTGACACAAATATCAGGCTACAGTGTTGAGGAAGTGATGTCCTTGAGTATGGAGGAATCCATGACTCCTGCCTCCTTAGAGGTTGTTAAGAGCGCTCTTTCGAAGGTAATGGCCGAAGCGAAGGAGCAAAGGGATTTGTCTGAAGCGGTTGTGCTGGAGGTCGAGTTAATACGCAAAGACGGCTCCATAACACCAGTCGAGATGAAAGTTAATTTGCTGCGCGACTCAGATGGTCGCCCTACCGGGTTTCTAGGAGTGACGCGTGATATCACAGAGCGCAAGAAGGCCGAGGAGACATTGCGTGAATCCGAGGAAGAACTGCAAGCTATCTTCGATTCTTCAGGGAATGGTATAGCTTTGTTGGATCTTGAGGGTAGACTTATCAGGGTTAACAAGAGAGTTTTGGAAGTGGGCGGTTATGACATGGAGGAGATCTCCGGCAAGCGCCTTGACCTTCTCAAGATGTTCACCCCGGAGAGCATTGAAAGAATGTCCTCTGTCAGGGACATGGTATTGTCAGGCAAAGAGGGCACTGCTTTTGAATGCGAAGTATGTACCAAATCAGGCACAAAAATGAGCCTTGAAATCAATGTCGGTCCTTTCCTCCTGAAAGGGCAACTCTTTGGCCTTGTTGCAGTGATGAGAGACATCACTGAATGCAAACGTGCGGAGGAAGCCCTGCGGCAGAGCGAGGAGCGCTACCGCGAACTGGTCGAAAACGCCAATGACCTCATCTACACCCACGATCTGGCGGGTAATTTCACCTCAATCAATAAGGCAGGCGAACAGGTCACCGGCTACACGCGTGACGAAGTATTAAGCATGAACATCTCCCGCATCATGACTCCGGAGTCTTTCGAACTGGCCCGGCAAATGATAACTCGCAAGGTCGAGCAGGGAGGAGCCACCCGATATGAACTGGAAGTCATAGCTAAGGACGGCCACCGCGTACTGCTTGAGGTCAGTTCCAGGCTCGTCTTCGAGGGAGATAAACCTGTTAGCGTGCAGGGTATAGCTCGCGACATCACCGAACGCAAAAGGATGGAGGAGGAGCTACGCCGCCTTTCCGATGCAGTCAGGATGTCGACAGATAGCATAACTATTGCCGACCTGGAAGGCAATATTATGAATACCAACGAAGCGGGTTTGAAGCTGATAGGTGCGAATAACGTAGAGGAACTGAGCCACCTCAAAATGTCAGATTTCATCACCCCCGAAGACTGTGGAAAGGCCGTTCGGGATTTGGCAGAGGTGCTGAAGAAGGGGCATGTTACAGGCATAGAGTATCATATCATGACCAGGGATGGCAGAAAGATTCTTGTCGAGACCAGCGCATCAGTTATAAAAGGCCAGAGCGGAGAACACATAGGGATTGTGGCAGTAACCAGGGACATCACTGAGCGCAAGCGGATGGAGGAAGCTCTGAAGGAGAACGAAGAGCGATTCCGGGCGGTCTTCGAAGGCACAGGCCTGGGGAT
>JBBIRL010000096.1:3211-7592 GCA_037441825.1 Dehalococcoidia bacterium
AAATATCTTAGGCATCAATCCTGCGTTCCAGCGTCTACTTGGTTACAGTCTGGAAGAATTCTACGGAATGTCCAACCTGGAATATCTGCATCCGGAAGATGCTATGGCTGATGCAAATCTTTATATAGAAATGCTAAAGGGGAAGCGTGACCATTACACTATCGACAAGCGCTACATCCGAAAAGACGGAGGACTTTTGTGGGGGCGACAGAATCTCTCCGTAGTACGGGATGCTGCGGGCAAGCCAACATATTTCATTGCCATGATAGAAGATATAACCCAGCACAAGCTTATGGAGGATGCGCTGCGCCATAGCGAGCACAACTACCGCGTTCTATTCGAAGGCACCATTGACGGCATGTTTGTTTTCGATGTAGCGACATGGAAAGTGGTGATTGCCAACCAAACTGCTTTGCACATGCTTGGATTTGATCGTGTAGAAGATGCCCTAGGAATGTATATTCTCGACCTAGTTCACCCGGATGACAGGGATAGGATTTCGAGAATCATCATGGAGAATGGATTCGGTAGAGGACTGGATGAGATTCGTGAATTAAGAGCCCTTACAAGAGATGGCAAGCAGATTTGGTTAAGTGTTATGGGTACAAGAATTGAATACGAAGGAAAGATGGCAGACCTGATCTCAGCCAGGGATATCACCGAGCGCAAGAAGATGGCAGAAGAGAGACAGAGAATGGAGGAACAGCTTCGTCTTGCCGGCCGGTTGGCTGCGGTGGGCGAGCTGGCAGCAGGCGTCGCCCATGAGTTGAACAACCCTCTCGCTGCAATCCAGGGTTTCGCCCAATTCCTGGCAGCGAGGAAAGACCTGGATGAAGGTATAAAGAAAGACCTGGATACCATCTACCGGGAGTCGCAGCGCGCTGCCAAAATAACACAAAACCTGCTTTCCTTCGCCCGCAGGCATGAGCCGGAGAAGCACCTTATCTCGATTAACGAAGCAATTGAAAAGACCCTGGAGTTGCAGGCTCACCCTATGCAGGTCAATAACATAGAGCTGGTGGTTGAGCTTGCCCCCGATCTTCCCAATACCCTGGCTGACTTCCACCAGATGCAGCAGGTATTTGTGAACATTATGAATAACGCTGAGCAGGCAATGATAGAGGCACATGGAAAAGGAAGGCTCGTTGTAAAGACAAAGAGGGCCGGCAATGTGATCCGGATTAGCTTTGTTGATAATGGCCCGGGCATTTCTGAGGAGAACATGAAGAGAATATTCGACCCGTTCTTCACCACCAAGGAGGTGGGCAAGGGGACCGGGCTGGGTCTGAGCATCTGCTATGGGCTTGTTGAAGCTCATGGCGGCCGTATATATGCTAAGAGCAAGCTTGGGCAAGGCGCTACCTTTGTGGTAGAGCTACCGATAGCATCCGAAAACGAGCTTATGGCTGAAGCGGCTTTGCTAAAGCCGGGTTCAAGGGGTGTGAAATGGAAGAAGCCATGGGAACAATACTAGTAGTCGATGACGAGGAGGCAATCAGGGGTATCCTCTGCCGTAAGCTGGAGTCGGATGGCTACCATTGTGAAGTGGCAGCCGATGGCAAAGAAGCCTTGTGGAAAGCATTTATGAAGGACTTTGACCTGGTGCTTATGGATATCAAGATGCCCGGGCTTTCGGGCATGGAGGCGTTACCCCAATTAGTCACTAATCATCCTGATACCTGCGTGATCATGATGACTGCAGTGGTAGATACGGAGACGGCTGTCCAGGCCATGAAACTCGGGGCATACGATTATGTAACCAAACCCTTTGACCTGGATGACCTTGGCATGAGGGTGGAAAAAGCTCTGGAAAGAAGGAAGCTGATATTGGAAAACAGGGATTACCAGCTTCGACTGGAGCAAAAGATTCATCAGCAAGCGTGGCAAATACAGGATTACTATCGCGAAGCTGTTGAGACACTATCACGCGAACAGATGGCTCTGGAGAGTTCGCAGACCGAAAACATGTCGAAACAGGGAAAAGATATGCCGGGGGCGGAAAGTGTTATCAAGTCTGGCGAGTCATCCAGTTCGATCAGGGAATTTGCCAGGAAATTGTCCCAGTTGTTCAGCAAGGGGACTCCTGATTTGTCAGAGGAAAAAAGTGACGCTGTACCCGCGCAGAAAGTGAGCGCAGGCGAAGCGCCCCAGGTTGTGATTAACCCTGAGCAAGAGGAAAACGCGGTCCTTTATAGTGGGACAGTAGAATTATCGTTCTCGCACGACGTAAGCTTGCATCAGGTTCTACGATTTTACAATACCCTGAAATACGTCCGCCAAGTTGATGTCGTGGACGTGGCGGGCCTGGTGGATAAGAACGTCACAATCAAACTGCTTCTGGAAAACCCCACACCGCTGGTCAAGATACTTAAAGTCTTGCCGGAAGTAGAAGAAGTATCAGACGGGTTCCAGGAGACTGAGAATATAGTTTCTGGCAGCCAGGCAGGGGCCCCGCCGGTTAGAAAAATCGTCATCGGGCTTTCCCCAAAGAACCCTGTTGAAGCAAATCCTAACCCTTGAATTTCATTCAGAACCATGAGCCTCTTCTGTTCTTTCAAGTTCAACATCACCATAAGGTGACATTTTCTCAGAACACTTAAATGGTGACAAAATCATAGAACATTAACATCGGACAAGACTTCTCAAAAAAATCTCCTTTACAACCGGATAAAATTCCGCTATAATAGCCGACACTTGAGAGGCAGATGACTACAGGTTAGCTGGCTCTCAGTCTTTTTTAATAGGCTCGCTGGAGGGAGAGGGAGGAAGATGGCGCAGAAAGAGGTCTTTCTCACGCCCGAAGGGTTGGAAAAGCTCAAAGCAGAACTCGAGCACCTGAGTTCTGTGCGCCGTCAGCAGGTTGCCGACCAGATCCACAGAGCCAAAGAACTGGGTGGCACTGTCGACAACGCTGAGTATGATGATGCCAAAAACGAGCAGGCTTTCGTTGAGGGACGCATCCTCACCCTGGAGAAGATGATTAAAAACGCCAGCATAATTCAGGAGGAGAAGTCTCCCTCATCCTCGGTGAGGCTTGGTTCAAAGGTCACGGTTCGCAGCAAGGGCGGGGACAAGGAATACTATACCATTGTGGGCAGCGCCGAGGCCAATCCCAGTGAAGGGAAGATCTCCAATGAGTCGCCTGTCGGTAAGGCGTTGATGGGCAAGCGGGTGGGTGATGAGGTTGAAGTGCGTGCTCCCGCAGGCGCGCGCAAGATGAAGATAATCGCCATTGAATAAGTTCAGCGAAAAGGTGCAGTGTTGGAAATTCTGTTCAGGCTCATGAGATGGCGGATAGAAAAGAAGCGATAACCGGGCAAAGACTGGAAAAGCTCAACAAGATTCGTAGCCGCAACATTGACCCCTACCCTCACCGATTCCCCCGCACTCACACCATACAAGCAGCGATAGCCCTTTTTCAGCAGCAGGAAGAAACTAATGCTGAAGGCCCTAAGGTTAGCTTAGCCGGCCGCATCATGGCCCAACGCTCTATGGGTAAGGCAACTTTCATCGACCTGAGAGACGGCTCGGGTAAAATCCAGGCCTACATCCGCAGGGATACCCTTGGTGACGAGAAATATCAATATCTTCACGATTTCGACATCGGAGACTTCATGGGGGTCAGCGGCAAGGTTTTCAGAACCAAGAGCGGTGAAATCACAGTGCAGGTTTCCGACTTCACCATGCTCTCCAAGTCGCTTCTGCCTCTGCCTGAGAAATGGCACGGGCTCACCGATGTGGAGAAGCGCTATCGCCAGAGGTATCTCGACCTCATCTCCAGCGAGGAGGCAAGGAACATCTTCCTTATGCGCAGCCGCCTCATCGCCGCTGTACGCCGCTTCCTCGATGGGCGCGGATTCACAGAAGTAGAGACGCCGGTATTGCTGCCTGTGGCTGCGGGGGCAATGGCTCGCCCTTTCTCGACTTATCATAATGAACTGGAACAGACCCTTTATCTGAGGATTGCGCTCGAACTTTATCTCAAACGTCTGATTATAGGCGGATTGGACAAAGTTTACGAGATAGGACGCATCTTCCGCAACGAGGGACTCTCCATCAAACACAACCCCGAGTTCACCATGCTCGAGAGCTACGAAGCATACGCTGACTACAACGATGTTATGGCGATGGTGGAGCAGATGGTGGGCAGCATCGCTCAGGAGGTCGTTGGCACCCTGGAGGTCGAATTCGGTGAAAATAAGATTAGCCTTTCTGCTCCCTGGCAGCGCGTAAGCTATCGTGCAGAGTTGAATAAGAGATGCGGTGTAGATTTCCTCGACGATAAGTACCGCGATTTAGCTTCACTAAAGGAAACTATGCGGAATTTGAATGTAGAGATAGAGAAAAACGCAAGCTGGGGGCGTTTGATAGACAAGCTTTT
>JBBIRL010000097.1:0-7579 GCA_037441825.1 Dehalococcoidia bacterium
TGGGTCTGCCCTAACTACGGTTAGGTTCGTAATCCCCCTGTATCCCCCTTTAGAAAAGGGGGATGGCTATTCCAGCGGGCTCACCACGAACCGGATGCTCCAGGCTACCCGTCAGAGACCCATCTCCTGGGCTACTAGCTCCAGGTGATAATCAACATCGCCGAAGGCGATTTCCATGCCCTTGGCACGGCGATAGTAGAGCTGCATGTCGTGGTCCGCGGTGATGCCGATGCCTCCGTGTATCTGGATGCCTTCGACACAGGCCTTGCGATAGGCTTCGGCTGTCCATGCCTTCGCTATCGAGATGTCTTTCTTGCAGGGAAGGCCCTGGTCTATCTTCCAGGCTGTGTAGTAGGTGAAATCCCTCGCGCCGGCAACATCGACTACTGTGTTAGCCATCTTGGTCTGCAAAGCCTGGAAACTCCCGATGGCCCGCGCGAATTGAAACCTTTCTTTGGCATAGGCTACCGCCATGTCCAGGGCCTGTTGGGTACCGCCTACCATCCAGGGACACTGGAGGAACGTTGCCAGCCCTAATAGCTCGTCTACCATTTTCCACCCCTGGTCAGGCCTACCCAATATATTGGCTTTGGAGACTCGTACGTTCTTGAAAATGACCTCGCACTTCTTATCGCCGGTGAAGGTTTTCAAAAGGGTGCAGCTTATGCCCGGCTTCTTAGCATCTACCAGGAACAGGGTGATGCCCTCCTGCTTGTCCCTGCCGGCCTTCGTCCTGGTAACACAGAGCAGGTAGTCGGCAACATGGGCATCGGTAACGAAGAGCTTGGTGCCGTTGATAATGAAGTCATTGCCATCGGCAACGGCTTTGACCTTTATCCCCGCTGCATTGTAAGTAGCGTCTTTTTCAGTCAGTGCCAGGGACAGTATCGCCTCGCCTTTGGCTATCCCGGGCAGCAAGTCCTTCTTCTGAGCTTCGCTGCCCCATTTAAAGATAGCTAATCCGCAAAGCACCGTAGAAAGGAAAGGCCCGGGAACAATAGCCTTGCCCATCTCCTCGAGCAGGGTGGTGAAATCAACTAAGGTCAGCCCGCTGCCGCCGTATTTCTCAGGGTAGACCAGTCCCATCCAGCCCAGGTCTGCCATCTTCCGCCACAAATCCGGTGAATAACCTTTTTCGTCCTTCTCCATTTCGCGCACCAGCTTCTTGGTGCATTCCTTGGCCAGGAACTCGCTGGCCGCTTTTTTAAGCATTTCCTGCTGTTCGCTCAGGGCGAAATCCATGCTGCCTCCTTAAGGTTAGCCGACCCCGACCTGCAGCCCGTAGGACTCAAGGTCAGCTTTGATCTTCGCTACCTCACCTTCTGCAAAGGGTTTGAGGTCGCTTAGCTTGTATTCCGTGCCTAATCTCTGATATTTAATCTTGCCCAGCGAATGGTAAGGCAAGAGGTCAACCCTCTTAAGACCCAGGCTGAGCATAAACTCAGCCAGCGCTACGATGTTCTCTTTGGAATCGTTGTGCCCCGGAATCAAAGGCACCCTGATTATCATCGGCTTGCCCAGGGCGGCAATCATTTTGGCGTTTTCCAGAATCAAACGGTTATCGACGCCGGTAAGCTCTTTGTGCTTTGCCGGGTCCATGTGCTTGATGTCGTAAAGCACGAGATTGGTGTGCTCCAGCACCTTTTTTAGAATCTCGGGCTTGACGAACCCGGAGGTATCGAGTGCAGTGTGAATGCCGCTTTCCTGAGAGCCTTTAAGGAGGTGCCAGAGGAATTCGGGCTGCTGGGTCGGTTCGCCTCCGGAGAAGGTGACGCCGCCGCCCGAGTTCTGATAGAACAAAGCATCCTTCTTTACTTCTTCCAACACTTCCTCGACGGTCATCAGCTTCCCGCTTATCTGTCTGGCCTTGTTAGGGCATATCTCCACGCATTTGCCGCAGGCTTTGCACAGGCTGCGGTCGATTTTTATGGCCCCATCGGGGGCTTTGGTGGTAGCCTTATTGGGGCATACCTCGACACAGCGATAGCATCTAGTACACAGATTTTCCAGATAGAGAAGCTGCGGCACCGGGCTGATGGATTCCGGGTTGGCGCACCACAGGCATCTCAGCGGGCAGCCTTTGAGGAAAACGGTGGTCCTGATGCCGGGGCCATCGCGGATGGCGAACCGCTCTATATTGAATACGCAGCCTACTGTTTCTGTCTTCTTTAAGTCCTCAGGCTTACGCAAGGACGAACCTTTCAAATTAACCATAGCCAGATTTGCTTAATAGGTCAAAGTTATCCTCTGGGGAGCCCCAGGGTTCTGGTGGCGAGAATCTGCCTCTGAATCTCCGAAGTGCCGCCGGCTATCTTATAATGCGGCGCCTCCTGATACATATGCGCAAACCACCCCTGAAGCTCGGCCCACTTCGAGCCGGGCACCAGCTCGCCGTAGTGTCCCAGTATCTGCATACCGGTTTGGGCCAAATCGTACACCGTCTCGGTGCTAAGCAGCTTGGTTATGGCTACCTCGGTCAGCGTGAACATCTTATGCACCTGCATCCAGGAGAGGCGGTAGGACAGGACCCTGGTTACGGCGAACTTCATCTCTGCCTCGGCGAGCTTGTGCCTGACCAGCGGGTCGGCTGCCAGCGGCTTGCCGTTGTGCTTGGCCGTCTTGACATACTCTGTGAGAAGCTCCAGCGCACGGTGGAATCCGCTCACCGTGACTGCCCGTTCGAATAGCAACGCAGCGCCTATGATGTAGAACCCATTATTCAGGTCGCCGACCAGGTTTTCTTTGGGGACTCGTACATCGTCGTAAAAAACCTCGGTGGAGTGGTATCCGCTCATGTTGTATATAGGTCTGATGGTCAGGCCTTTGGTATGCTTAAGGTCTATGATGAGCAGCGAAATTCCTTTGTGCTTCTTGGGATTTTCTAAGTCGGTCCTGACCGCAACCCAGCCGTAGTCGGCGAAGTCAGCCTTGGTGCTGAACATCTTCTGGCCGTTAAGCAGGTAGTAGTCGCCTTTATCCTCTGCCTTGAGACTAAGTGAAGCCAGGTCTGAGCCTGACCCGGGCTCGGTGTAGCCCATGGAGAACTCGACCTCGCCGTGGGCTATCATGGGCAGGTACTTCTTCTTCTGCTCCTCGTTTCCATGTATGAGAAGGGTGGGCCCTACCACCATAGCACCGATTAAGGCGCAGGGGGTGGGGGCGAAGGCGTACGACAATTCGTCTTGAATAACATAGTAATCCAGCGGAGAGGCTGCCATGCCGCCCCATTCCTTGGGGTACAAGGGACAGAGCCAGCCTCTCTCCCCCAGCTTGCGCAGCAGCTTCCAGGTATCCTGGCTGTACGGCCGGTCGAACCTGAAATCCAGCCTGCTTTCGTCAGTGACCTCTTTCTGGAGGAACTTGCGCACCTCCAGGCGCAGACGCTCTTGCTCCGGGGTAAAACTGAAATCCATAGGGCATACCTCCGTTTCTCAAGACCTAGAGGCTGGAGCAGATGCTCCAGCCTACCCCTTATTTCTCTAGTCCCAGTATCTTGCGGGCTGTGTTGAGGTATACGTTCTGCAAGACCTCGGGCTTATAATTACTCGCCTCCCAGTCTTCAAACAGCGTAGTATAGGGGAAGAAGGGGTAGTCAGAGCCGAACATTATCTTGCCTTTGATACGGGTGTTCAACTCCCTCCGGAAGTTGTCATGGAAGTATTTGGGCCTCCAGCCATGCACCTCGCAGTACACATTGTTCTTGTGAATCATCACCGCTGTCATCTCATCCACCCAGGGAAAGGGATAGTGATGCCCGATGATAGTCAGGTTGGGGAACGCAGCGGCAACATCATCTATGTTGGGGATTGGCTTCTCGGTCGAAAGCCGTATGCCCATGCCCCCGACTGAGCCGCCGCCCTGTCCCGCGCCCCCGGCTGTTGCGCCCACTGAAATCTTAACAGGCACTCCGGCATCCTGGCACATATCATAGAAGGGCCACCACGTCTTGTCGTTGGCAGGTATTCCATACATTCCTGTGACGAACACGCCGAAGCTGCCCAGGTCTTTAATACATCGCTCTACTTCCTTCAGGGCTTTCCAGATACTGAAGTCGGCGATGGAAATGCCGACCCAGAAGCCCAGTATGACATCCGGGTAGTCTTTCTTGAGTTGGCCTATGTAATTATGCCTCTCCACTACCTGTGGCCATTCGGTGAAGCCGAGCAGTTTGTGGGACTGGCTCATAATCACAACCTGGATGCCGGCGTCACGCCAGTCTTGTGCCTGCTCTTCCTCGGTCTTTATGCGCAGCCCCATTGTCTTGAAGTAGGCAGCCAGCATCTCAATCATGCCCGGGTCTCTGCTGACCGCACCCTCCTTGGTGCTCATCAAGCACTCCATGTCGATGGCTTTGGGGTTGGTCAACTTCTTTGCCTTCGCTGGCATAAGATGTCCTCCTTCTTACTTAATCTATTTGTATTTGTTATTATTTACGTCCTTTAGGGATTGTATTTTAGACCGTTCACCCTGAGCTTGTCGAAGGGTGCCCCAGATTCTTAGAATATTTGACTAAGTTAGGCCAATCTTCTGAAATCAATGCCTGCTTCTTTTTGCGTGACCACCTTTTTATTTGTCTTTCTCTAGCCAAAGCATCTTCTCGAGTTTCAAACTCACAACAATAGGCAAGCCTTATTGGTAACCTTTTAGATGTGTAGCACTTGACAAGGTTTTGCTCATGCTCATACAAACGTTGTTCTAAGTTATCAGTTTGTCCAGTGTAGTAGCTTCTGTCAGCACACTCCAAAATATAGACCCAAAATCCTATCCTGCTCAATTCTATACTCAGTCTTACTAGGACCGTTCATGGTTCGACAAGCTCACCACGAACGGTGAGAGTCTATTCTAACCCGTTCGCGCTTGAGCCTGTCGAAGGGTAAACGGGTTAGAGAACGTGTATCTCTATTATTTGAACACGCTTTCTTCCGTCAGTTTCTTTATTTCTGCCTTTGACATGCCCAGGAGTTTGCCGTAAACGTAGTCATTGTCCTGGCCGACCTTGTGCATGGGACCGAACATGCAAGGTGTCTCAGATAAATAGACTGGCTCTTTCCAGGTAACTGTCTTCCCGGCCACTGGCCACTCCATGCCGGGCTTTTCAAAATCTGCGGAATAGAACTCCGTCTCATAGTAGAATTGGTGGCTCTTGAGATGCAGGCTCTTATCCAGGTCTTCACCCTTCGCCACGATGCCTGCCGGCACACCGGCATTCTGCATCTTTCTCATAACCTCGTAAACATTGCGCTTAGAAGTCCACTTTCCGATTAGCTTGTCCAGCTCTTTAGCATTCTTCACCCTGTCGGCGGCGATGGCGAACTTGGGTGACTTCGTCCAGGCGGGGTTGCCTATGACTTTACAGAAGGCTTTCCATTCATCCTCGTTGGTCACGGCGATGGTGCACCATCTATCTGCTCCCTGGCAGGGGTAAGCTCCGTGGGGGGCGTAAAAGCGGTGCCTGTTTTCCCTGCGCTCCGGGACTACCTTATTTGCCTGATAATCCAGGAGAGCGGGCCCGACGGCAACCACTCCTGATTCATATATGGGGCATTCTATAAAGCAGCCCTTGCCGGTGCGGCGGCGTCTCTCCAGCGCCGATATCACTGCGAGGGCATTAAACATCGACGTATGATAGTCCGAGAACGAGATATTGGCTACGCCGAGATTATCGGGCGTTCCGCCCAGGGTAGATATGGCGCAGGCGTGTTGCATCAGCCTGCCATATGCTTTGAAGCCTCCGTAGGGACCTACGCTGCCCAGCCCCGTCTGCCACAATATGATGAGGTCTTTCTTCAGCGACTGAACATGCTTGAAATCCAGGCCGAACTTGGTCAGAAATCCCTCGCCGAGGTTGGTCATGTAGATGTCGCTCTTCTTGATGAGTTCCTCCATTATCTCTTTGCCCCTCGGTTGGCGGATATCCAGGGTGACATTACGTTTGAGGGGCCTATACTCAAGCTGGAGGCAGCCCGGCGCATACATGGGGCCGAACCAGGACATATCGAGGGAGGTGAGGGTCTCGACCTTGATGACCTCGGCACCCAGTGCAGCCAGCATCCTTGTCGCCAGGGGCAATGCTATGTAAAGCCCGAACTCTATGACTCTCACGCCCTCGAGAGCTTTCTTGGCCATAGCTTCATCCGTCCTTTCTTTAGATTACACCTGTAGTGCGCAAAACGGCCAAGTCTTCCTTGCTATATTTCAACTCGCCGCAATAGATTCTCTCGTTGTCCTCGCCCAGCAGCGGCGCTGCTTTTACAGGTGCGCCGATGGCATCGCTGTAGAGCGCGCCTTTAGGGTACTTCAGCTTGCCCACCACAGGATGATTCAGTGTTACCCAGAAGTTGCGCGAATTAAGCTGGGTATCACTAAGGAGGGAGGGCACATCGTTCACAGGCATGACTACTATTTTCCTCTTCTGCCCCTCTAAGAAGATTTCGCGTCCGGTTAGTTTATCGGTGAATTCCATAACCAACACGTTGACCATATCACGAACCGGCATGCGGGAGATAAGGCCACCTTTGTACTCATCTTTGAGAACCTCTGGGTTACCTGTTACCTCGTATATCCACTGGGATAGAGTGTCCCACTCCTGCGGGGTCACTACACACAGTGAAATCCAGCCATCTTTGCAAGGATAGAGGCCGCAGGGTGTGACCATGGCGTCCATCGCACCCACACGCGTATTGTTCTCTTTTGTCTTCTGCCACATAGTGACCGGCGTCTGCTCCTGCCAGTAGGATATCATGGCTTCCTGCATGGAGACGTCGACATACTGTCCCTTCTTCGAGACTGCATCCCGATGGTAGAGCGCAGCCATCGTGCCTACTGCTCCGTACTGGGAGCCGGGGTAAAACGTCTGCTCTCCGCCGAGCACCAGGGGTGCCTGGTCGGGCTCGCCCACAAGTTGCATATAGCCGCTCATGGCAAAGATGTTGATATCTTCGGCCTTGTAGCCGCTCAGCGGCCCTTTCTGCCCGTACGGAGTGATTGAGGTCATCACCAGCTTGGGGTTTACCTTTTTCAGCCTGGGGTAATCGAGTCCCAGCTTGGCGAGATGCCCTACTGGAAAGCTCTCCAACACCACGTCAGCCTTCTTGACCAGCTTCTTGAAAATCTCCTGTCCGGCGCTGACTTCGAGGTTCAGCGTTATGGAGCCCTTGTCGGTGTTGAAATAGAGGAAGAACAGGCTCTTCTCAGAGTGAACCTCGTTCTTAAAAAAAGGGCCTCGGAACCTTGTTTTGTCCCCGCAGGGGGGCTCCACTTTTATCACTTCGGCTCCGAGGTCTCCGAGGAGTTTGCCGCAGTAGGCGCCCTTCTCATCAGCCAGATCCAGCACTCGATATTTAGGTAGGAATCCTTCAGGACGAGCCTTCGGGACGAGTCCTTCTTCTTTCTTCTTCTCTGGCATACTCTACCCCTTTAAAGAATATTTAGTTGTATGAGTGTGGTTAGTGGTTATTTTTTGATAGAGGTTTCCCTTCCTGCGCCTCGTTCAGTCTACCAATAATCCATACTGAAGTCAACTTATGGGGGCATGTGGGTTACTGTAGTACCACTGCCCTTGTTGTGGTATACTTTTAGG
>JBBIRL010000098.1:0-7514 GCA_037441825.1 Dehalococcoidia bacterium
TTAAGACTCCGCTGACCAGCTACCACGAGCACAACAAGAAGTCGAAACTTGCTTATCTTCTGGAACGCCTTGAGCAGGAAGATATTGCCCTGGTATCGGAAGCGGGAATGCCCGGAATAAGCGACCCCGGTTACGAGTTGGTCCTGGCGGTAATCGAGCGAGATATACCTGTAGTTGCTATCCCCGGTCCATCGGTGCTGCCTGCTGCCATCGCTGTCTCAGGCTTGCCTACAAACCAGTTCCTTTACCTAGGCTTTCTGCCCAGAGGCAGGGGTGAAAGAAAACGCCTGCTTGAATCGATTACTTCGGAGCCTCGCACCATCGTTGCTTTTGAGGCACCACACAGGTTGCTCGACTCATTGAGCGACCTTCTGGAGGGATTAGGAGACAGGAAAATCGCTGTCTGCCGCGAGCTCACCAAAATGCATGAGGAAGTCTTCAGAGGAACGGTAAGCCAGGCGATAGCTCATTTCGTGCAGCCAAGGGGCGAATTTACATTGGTCATTGCTGGATGCAGTGGTCGTAGAACCCAGAAAGAGTTAACAGATTTCTTCATTAAAGAGGAACTTCGCAGACTTCGCTGTGAGGGGGCTACTGCTAAAGAGGCGGTAGCTAAACTCGCTGGCGTAACTCATTTACCCAAAAAGGTGCTCTACAGGTCATGGCTGGAGCTGAGTTAGATTTTGGTTTTTTCTCCCTGCTTGTGTTAAAATAATCAATAATTTGCTAATTTTGGTAACTGATGGCTGAACGTATTTTTATTGGAGTGGCCTGGCCCTATGCTAACGGGCCTTTACATCTGGGTCATATCGCTGGGGCATATTTACCTGCTGATATATTTGCTCGCTATCATCGCATCAAAGGTAATGAGGTGCTGATGGTCTCAGGTTCCGACCAGCATGGCACGCCTGTTACTCTGCGCGCAGAGGCTGAGGGTAAAACACCGCAGGAGGTAGTGTCACGGTATCATCAAGGATTCCTCGATTGTTGGAAGAAACTAGGAATTTCGTTTGACCTGTTTACCACCACCGGAACCCAGAACCATGCCCACGTTGCCCAGGATTTTTTCCTCAAGCTGCTGGATAAGGGCTATATCTACAAAGATAAAATGTCGCTGCCTTATTGCCCTAAGTGCGTTCGTTTCCTTCCCGACCGCTATGTGGAGGGCACTTGCCCTTATTGCCACAGCCCCAGAGCACGGGGAGATCAATGCGACGACTGCGGTAAGCCCCTGAATCCTGTGGACTTAATCGAGCCGCATTGCAGTATATGTAAGACTACACCTGAAATCAGAGACTCAGAGCACTTCTTCCTGCGTCTTTCCGCTTTCTCCGATAGATTGAAGTTCTGGGTTCAGGAACAGAGCCACTGGAGGGCGAACGTACTTAATTTTACGCTTCGCTACCTAACCGAGGGAGTGAGGGATCGCGCTATCACACGCGACATCGAATGGGGCATCCCGGTGCCACTGCCAGGATATGAAAAAAAACGTATATATGTCTGGTTCGAGGCAGTGATCGGTTATCTATCTGCATCCAAAGAATGGTCTCAGTCCACAGGAGACAACGAGAGGTGGCGCAATTTCTGGCAGGGCGATACCAAAAGCTATTATTTCATCGGCAAGGACAATATTGTCTTCCATACCATCATCTGGCCGGCTATGTTGATGGGATATGAAGGATTCAACCTCCCTTATAATGTGCCTGCCAACGAATTTCTCACGCTGGAGGGGAGAAAGCTATCCACCAGCCGCAACTGGGCAGTGTGGTTGCCTGATTACCTTAAGCGGTATCCTGCTGACCCGCTGCGATACCTGATGTCGGCCAATATGCCGGAGACGTCCGATGCCGATTTCTCCTGGCGGGAGTTTGTCCGCCGCAATAACGATGAGCTGGTTGCTACCTACGGCAACCTGGTCCAACGGGCGCTGACATTCGCCTACCGTAATTTTGACCAATGCGTTCCATCTGTGGGAGAACTAGATGCAGAATCTAATGCTTTATTGAAAAAAGCGGAGGATACACTTGCGACTGTGGATAGGCTTCTTTATGGCTGTCATTTCAGAGAGGCAATAAGAGAGATAATGGCATTAGCTCAGGAGGCTAATCGCTATCTCGACAACAAGGCTCCCTGGAAGAGAATCAATGAAGATAAAGATGCAGCAGCCACCGCTATTTTTACTGTTATCGGTGTAATTAGCTGCCTTAAGATAGTATTCTACCCGTTTTTGCCCTTCAGCTCGGATAAGTTGCATCGACTGCTCGGATTTGATGGTGAGGCAGGTGATAGGGGCTGGGCCTTCACTGTGCCCCAGGCGGGACAGAGGTTACTGCCTCCTGAGCACCTGTTTGCCAAATTAGATGATAGAACTGTCGAGAAGGAAAATGCCCTTCTCGAACAAAGCAGTTTGCATCCCGGCTAGTATGCTAAGGATGCGGAGGAAAGAGATATGTGGCATCTAACTCAGCTAGCGCTCCGCAATAGGCTGGTGACATTGGTAATAGTCATCTTAATTGCCGGAGCCTCAATCTGGGCTATTCTCGGACTCAAGGAGGAACTCATACCTAACATCGAGTTTCCATACATAACGGTGGTTACGGTTTATCCCCAAGCTCCCCCTGATGAGGTTGCGAGCAATGTCACTGCACCTATAGAGAACGTTATTTGGCAACAGTGGGAAGGGAAAGGACTGAAGCATCTTACCTCGACCTCGGCTGATAGCGTTTCTGTCGTCTTCGCTGAATTCGAATTCGGTACGAATATGGATAAGGTGACGAGCACTATTCATCAGAGCATCAGCCAACTGAACCTTCCCCCTGAAGTGCTTAGCTTGCCTCAGACTAACCCCGCCATAGGAGAGAATCCTCGCATTATCCCCATCAACGTGAGTATAATGCCTCTAGTCGTGCTCAGCCTCAGCGGCAATCTTCCCCCCGACCAGCTAAAACAGGTTGCCGACACGCAGATTGTACCTGCTCTGCAAAGCGTCAAGGGTGTCCTCAATGTAGAGACCGAGGGCGGCGATAAGGAGCAGGTTGTAATCTCTCCTGACCCCGCAAAAATGAACGAGTTCGGCATCTCTATGTCTCAGATCGTGGGGCTCCTTGCCCCTCAGTACACTTCTTTGAGTGCAATCGGGAATACATCCTTGCGGACTGATAGTGTTGTGCTCCGAGACGTAGCCACTGTTGGCCAGGGACCGGCACCGGGGACAGTAGTCACCCGCACTAACGGCCAGCCTAGCGTCACTATAACTGTGATGAAGCAGGCTGATGCTAACACCGTTGACGTGGCACATGCAGTGCTGGCTAAAGCCAGGGAAACAAGCGCAAACCTCGGAAACGGGGTGACAATTGACACTGTATTTAGCCAATCAGATTTCATCCAGAGCAGCATAAATGACCTGCGAGACAAGGCATTGATCGGTGGCGCTCTGGCAATAGTCATAGTCTTTCTCTTCCTGACTGCAATCCGGGCTTCGTTGGTCACGGCTATATCAATCCCATTAAGCCTGCTGATAGGCTTTCTGGCTATGCGCGCATTCGGCCTAACCATCAACATCCTCACTTTGAGCGCCATGTCTATCGCAGTGGGGCGCTTAATCGATGACAGCATTGTTATGGTAGAGGTCATATACCGTCGCCTCCAGCGAGGCGAGGGCTTCAGGGAAGCCGCTGTCGGTGGCGCTAGAGAGATAGCGAACCCGATTACATCAGCTACTCTGGCCACAGTGGCTATCTTCATACCCTTGATATTCGTCGGTGGCATCGTGGGTCAAATGTTTCTACCCTTTGCCCTGACCGTAACTTTCGCCATGCTTGCCTCACTGCTGGTAGCGCTTATGGTGGTGCCCACGTTGTCCAACTTCCTGGTCAGTGGAAAGGCGAAGGTTAAAGTCGGCGTGCCCTGGTATCAGAAGCTCTACACGCCGACACTCAAATGGGCGCTCGGTCACCGCGCACTCACTTTGATAATCGCTGCGGTGCTATTTGTAGGTAGCCTTGGTCTGCTCCCAGTCATCGGCACCTCATTTATGTCCGGCATGGGCGAAAAGACGCTGACTGTAGCTATACAAATGAAATCGGGCACCGATCTACAAAAAACCAGTGACATAGCAGCTCAGGTAGAAAAACAGCTACAAAATAACAAATCAGTTAAAAACTACTACACCACTGTCGGCACTTCAACCTCTTTGATGGGCGCCATGACTACTGCCAGAGGCGGCGGCGATAACACCGCTACGATTACCGTTTACCTCAACCCGGGATCTGATATATACAAAGAAGCTGAGGCCTTGGGTAATGCCACCAAAGAGATAGCAACAGCAGCAAACGCTGGCATAGCCATTTCCGCGTCTGAAGGAGGAGGTGGGCCCGGGGGGGGATTCTCTGGCCTGAATATATCCATTCAGGGCAACAATCAAAATGATATTGCCAATACTACAGGACAGCTTTTCGCCCAGCTTCAGGGAGTAAAGGGTCTAGCTAATCTCGAGAGTGATCTCACCATGGTTGTTCCCAAGCTGGACATCGGGCTAGACCAGGCCAAAGTGGCAGCCTTGGGACTGCCACCTGCGCAATTGCAGCAATTGCAGCAGGAATTCTACCTGTTAATGATGGGGAGCACTCTGCCTAACAATGTTGCGAATATAGGTAATGAGAGTTACTCCATATTTGTTAAAGGGGTGGCCAGCGGTCTAGGCAACGTAACCGAGGCAGATTCGATGAGAATCGGCTGGCCACAAGCTATAACCCTGGATAAGGTTGCCGACGTGACGTTAACTGACGTACCTACTCACATCAGCCACACCGACCTGGCACTCTCGGCCACTATCACAGGCACGATAACAGAAAAGGACGTAGGCGGAGTTAACCGTGTAGTTCAACAAAAAATCAATGCGCTGCCATCTCATCCGGGCGTACAGGTGAAGATGGCTGGCGTAGCGGAGGAGATGGCAAGCACCTTCTCACGCATGGGCATCGCTATAATCGCTGCTATCGTGATCGCTTTCCTCATTGTAGCGTTCATGATGCGTTCGATAATCAACCCGCTCATCATAATGGTAAGCCTGCCTCTCGCATCAATAGGTGCGCTGCTGGGTCTGCTTATTACCGGCCATACTATCGGTGTGTCAGCGATGATGGGCATGTTGATGCTGGTAGGCATTGTCCTCACTAATGCTATCGTGCTTATCGCCCTGGTGGAACAGCTACGCAAGAGCGGCATGAAAACCTATGATGCTTTGATGCAAGGAGGCCAGACCAGGCTGCGCCCGATTCTGATGACAGCGCTGACGACAATTTTTGCCATGATTCCGCTCGCTTTGGGTGTAGGCTCAGGCACTCTGCTGGCTGCCGAGCTGGCAGTAGTGGTTATCGGCGGCCTGTTCAGCTCTACACTATTGACACTGCTCGTGATTCCTGTAATCTATAGCCTGGTTGATGGCCTGCGCCGTCGTAGAGCGCGAACTTGATAGGTAAGCGACAAATCAATAAGAGAGGTCTCCTTGAATAATTCGATATTCGAACCGGTTGAGAAAGAACTCGTTCTCGTAGAGGATGGCATCAAGGCAATAGCTGACGTCGACTATCCCTGGCTGGCTGAGCTGTTGGATTACATCGTAAACAGCGGCGGCAAGCGGGTCAGACCGGCCTTAACCCTGCTTGCGGGTAAGATTAATAGCAGATTCAAACTTGATTCGCTTATCCCTGTAGCGACAGGTGTTGAGCTTCTCCATACCGCTTCCCTGGTGCACGACGATACTATAGACCTTTCCATGAGACGCCGTGGCAAGCCTACGGCGGCCAGCATCTGGGGCTGGGGTATAGCCACTCTGGCAGGAGACTATCTATTCTCCAAAGCCGCTGAGTTTGTCTCTCAGGCTAACAGTGTCAGAGCGGACAGGCTTTTCGCCCAGACACTCATGGCCTTATGTACAGGTGAGCTAGAGGAGAGTTTCAGCAGCTTCAACGAGAATCAGACCCGAGAGAGCTACTTCCGAAAGATCGGCAATAAAACAGCTTCTCTATTCTCGATGGCCACGGAGTCGGCTGGGATAGTCAACGAGGCCCCAGAACAGGAGATCAAAGCGCTGAAAGCTTACGGTTATGACCTGGGAATGGCTTTCCAGATCGTCGATGATATATTCGATTTCACAGCCGATGAGGATAAGCTGGGCAAGCCGGTAGCAAGCGATTTGCTTCAGGGAAATTTAACACTGCCAGCGATTATGCTCAAAGAGCGGTATCCTGAAGACAACCCGATAAAGGCCATATTCGAAAACAGGGGAAAGGAGAAAAGCCTCGAGCTAGCCATCGAGATGATTCGCAACTCGGGAATTATCGCCGATTGTTATAAAGTCGCGCAAGACTTTACCTCAGAGGCATGTAAAACAATCAAGACCTTTCCTGACAGACCCAGTCGCAATGCACTTACCGAAATCGCGAATTATGTAGTCGAGCGCCAAAAATAACAAGACCCTTTCACATCCACTCTATAAGTTTAGCTCTTCTCTCAACCTGTCCAGGAATCCCACTGATTTCACCTCGCGCTCAAGCAGATAACGGATATATGCCCTCATCAGTTGCTCCAATTCACGAGTTAAATCAGGTCTCACCTGCAGTCTGCTGGCAGAGGTGAAATCGTTTTTGAGAAGAAACCTCATCACCTTGATGGCATCAGCCGAGATGGGACGAACCAACTGTTCTCTCTTGGCGCAGTTGGGGCAAATCACCCCCCCACCGCTGGCGCTGAAAAGGTTCCTCTCCGGCGCGAGGGATGACCTGCAATTCAAGCATTGGTAGAGTTCGGGCTGATAGCCGAGGTGGCTGAGGAGGTGTAGTTCAAAGTACCTTAGGACAAGCTCGCTGCTGTGTGCTTCACAAAGCCAGAGCAATGTAGTCTGCAATAACTTGTAGATAGGATAATTCTCGACCTGCTCAGCAGTAAATTGGTCTGCTAGCTCAGCCACATAAATAGCACAGCTCGTGCGCCATAGGTCGCTTCTTAGAGGGAGAAAGCTCTCGATTGTCTGGCTCTGGGTAATTACGTCCAGGTTCTGTCCCTGAGCCAGCAGCAGTGAGCTTTGTGTCAGCAGGTCCAGGTGACCTCCCAGCTTACTCTTAGGTCTTCGTACACCTTTGGCTACCGCTCTGATCTTGCCCAGGTTTGGGGTGTAGAAGGTGATGATATTGTCTGCTTCGCCCAGATTGGTTCGCTTTAAGACAATTGCCTCGGTCTTATATACTCGCGGTCTGGACATCGCATTTCAAGGTGGCTGAGTTGCCCGCTCTTGAGATTTGGCGAGAACGATTAAATCTGCTTCTGTCAGTTCCCCTTTGCCATTCATAGATAATCTGTGAATGCTGTTCATGGAGCAAAACGGAACCAACCTGGGCTTTGAGTCTTTGCCAATGACTCCAAAATGGAGCGCACAGTTTTGAACTCTATCAAGATCGAAGTTGTAAGGGTCCATGAAATGCATGATTCCTATGGTGAGCCAGGTTCCCGGGAGC
>JBBIRL010000099.1:0-2861 GCA_037441825.1 Dehalococcoidia bacterium
ACGCTGCACCCAGGGACGGAGAATCGAACTCCCCGTCTAGAAGAGCCCGCCCAGAGTATCTACAAGTTTAGTCGGCTGTTTGCTAATGTTCTTTGCTGTGCGGAGCTACTTTGTTTGAAGGCTGGCCGCATGTTTGCCGGCACGCCGACCGGAGAATATGCAGTCGGAAATGGAGATGCCGCTGGCAAAGTAGCCATTGCTACAGACTCCCACGGCATTCCGCCCCACGGCATAGAGACCATAGATGGATGAGCCGTCCTGGCGCAGTACCTGGCCTGTCTTCTCGTTCACAGCAAGACCGCCCAGCGTCAGCGATGCGGTAGGTATCCCACTCCTGGACTTAAGGGAGCAGTCAACGGCATAGAAAGGCGGCGTATCCTGGGGCACAAAGCGCTTCTCTGTCTTGCCCAGCAGGTCCGGTTTATGCTTACCAGCAATAGCATTGTATTGGGACATGGTCTGTTCCAGAGCCTCCGGAGGCACCTTGATCTTAGCTGCCAGCTTCTGGAACGATTTGGCCTTCTTGCGAGTCAGGCGCAGCATGGGTATCATGGTTAATTTCTGGAATGCGGCACACTGCTCGCCTATCTTGCTCACGGCTTCCTTATAGGTCTTGCTGTCAAAAATCAGGTAGGCATCGCCGCCACCGGCCGCTATATAGTCACCTTGCTTCCCCCCATACAGGTCTTCGCTGCAAATGCGCTGGGCCTTTTTGTCGACCAGTACTCCCTGCATCATTGCCTCGGGAGGTACATAGAAGCGCCAGGCGCTCATCTTGTCCATATGCGATGTGACTCCACCGGCGCTCTCTCCTAAACGGATTCCGGCACCGTTATCGCCATAGGTGCCCAAAGGCAAGCAGTTCAGGTAGATGGGCGCGCACTCCTTGACCATCTGCTTATTGAAGATGAAGCCTCCGGCCGCCAGAATGACGGCCTTACGGGCCCGCGCACGATAGGGCTTCGCCCGCAGCCTGATGATGAGTTTATCTATATCGTGGAGCAGTGTCGCCAGAGGAGGCGCGTAGGTATTCGCCTTGGCATTGATATAGGAGATGGCGCCGTGAAGACGCGCTGCGATGCCAGGCGCTATAGACAGGCCTTCGACACCTGTCACGCGCCTATCATCAGCGAAGACCAGCCGCTCCACGCGGGTCTGGCAACGCACCTGGATTCCCTGTTTGCGCACAGCCTTTTCCAGGGCATGGAAGAGTGTAAGGCCTGAGATGCCTTTGCCCCGGGCACGGTGACCGCGCGGCGCCGGCTTCGCATTCGCCTTGTAACTGCTGTGGTTCTCGTTGCCGGAGAAGTATATATAGTATTTATCGGTAGGATAGGACGTCTTGAAGGGACACAATGAACCCTCGAAAGGAACTCCTGCCTGTTCCAGCCAGGTAATCATCCCCGGAGACTGTTCGCAGAAAAGACGCAGCGTCTCGTCCGTAACAACATCACCCACCTCTTGCTTCAGATAGCGATACATTTCCTCCGGTGTATCTTCGTATCCTGCGGCTTTCTGGTAAGGCGTACCGCCACCTGCGTAGACGATGCCGCCGCTGGCTGCTGTGGCTCCCCCACCATGAAAGCGGTCCAATACCAGCACTGAGGCCCCCTGCTGAGCTGCCTCCAGGGCCGCAGCCGCACCGGAGGCACCGAATCCCACTACGATGACATCGACTTCAGCATCCCACTTGCGAGTCTTCTGCTTCTCAGCCATGTTGTGCACACTCTCCTCGGCCATTTTTGTATCAATGGTTTCAACGAGGCGCATAATAGCAGTAGACTAGCGGATAGTCAACCTGCAAGGGCGGGTTTGGAAACCCGCCCTACGGAACTGCCCCTACGGCAATCCTACTCAATTCAAACAAAAAGGCCTCTCTTTTCTTTCTCAAAGAGAGGCCTTAAATATTTCTGGTGGAGACGGGGGAGAGTCGAACTCCCCGTCCAGAAGAGCGCTCTTCAGAGTCTCTACAAGCTTATACGGCTGTTTGTTCTCGCTCCGCTGTCATCCGCCGCCCGATTTCAATGGAGCCAGTCGATGTCTCTTAGGCGACCCTTACCGACATCGGGATCGCAGCACCTCGACATTTCGGCGCCCAATCCCCAACCCATCGAGGAGAGGTCGAGGTGGGCGTAGCTGCCTGGTTAGGCAGCTAGGGCGTATTCTCTTTCGCCAGTTACTTTCTTTGCCATCTGATTTACGAGGTGGATGGCACCTCGGCTTGCAACTCCGAACCGCAACTCCTCTGTCGAACCACACGTCCCCAAGAGTAAAATGGTTGATCGTTGTCGGTTGCGCTGCTAGTTTCGTCTGGCGGCAATGGGTTGCGAGGCTACACAACCGCAGTTTGCCCTGACTTTAAATCATTATGTAAAGTATGCCCTATCGCTTCTTGGATTTGCCGGGGGCTTGCTTTAACGCGCGTTCCATCTGGCGCTGGTCGTCTCGCTGGGCTATGGACTCGCGTTTGTCGTACTGTTTCTTGCCCCTGGCGAGACCCAATTCTACTTTCGCTATTCCTTTTTTAAGGTACAACTTCAGGGGCACTACTGTGTACCCCTTCCTCTCTATCTCACCGCTGAAGTCTGCGATCTCTCTCTGGTGCAGCAGAAGTTTACGCGGCCTGGTGGGCTCGTGATTGTACCGATTGCCGCCCGGATATTGTGAGATATGGGCATTCACCAGCCACATCTCACCGTTCTCCGCCCTGGCGTAAGCATCCTTGAGGTTGACTCTGCCTCCCCGGATGGACTTGATCTCGGTGCCGGTGAGAACCAGGCCAGCCTCAAGAGTATCCTCGATATGGTAATCGTGATACGCCTTGCGGTTGACGGTAATTATTTTCTGATTTTCTACCATAG
>JBBIRL010000099.1:2961-7485 GCA_037441825.1 Dehalococcoidia bacterium
TAATCGTGATACGCCTTGCGGTTGACGGTAATTATTTTCTGATTTTCTACCATAGTGTACTATACCACAATTTTAGAGTTATGTCAAGTGGGGTCACCACGGTCTCATAGGGCACAATGCACTGTGCCCCTGCAAAATGCTGTCTAGTCTCTGGCTCCTACTATGGCCATGCCGGAGATGCCGCCGCCGGGGAGGCCGCCGTAGTTCTGAGCAACGCCGATCTTAGGGTTCTTCAACTGCCGTGCACCAGCCTTGCCCCGAAGCTGCAGGTATGACTCGAAGATCATCCTCAGCCCGCTGGCTCCTATGGGGTGTCCGAAGCATTTCAAACCGCCATCTGCGTTGACTGCTATCTCCCCTTCCAAATTAAATGTGCCTGCCTCGATGTCTTCCTTAAACTTGCCTCTGGGCGTGAAGCCAAGGTCTTCACAAATGAGGACCTCGGTGATGGTGAAGCAGTCGTGTATCTCAGCGATGTCTACTTCTTTGCGCGGATTTTTAATCCCGGCCTCAGCATAGGCCATTTGGCCGGAGCGCACTATTTCGTCAACATGGAGGTAATCGTAATCATTCGCTATTACCCCTTGGGGACCTGCGCCAGCAGATATGCCAAGTCCTTTGATCAGGATAAAGTCATCCTTGATCCTCTTGGCGATTTCCGGTGTCGTGATGATGGCTGCTGCCGAGCCATCGCTGACCCCGCAGCAGTCGAAAAGCCCCAGGGGCCAGGCGATCATGGGTGCATTTATGGCCTGCTCCAGGGTTATCTCGCGCTGGAAGTGAGCCCTGGGGTTGAGGCTGCCGTTATGATGGTTCTTGACTGCTATCATGGCAAGCATTTTCTTGCCTTCCTGCGGGGTCAAACCATAGGCATGGAAGTATCTGGTGGCAGAGAGGGCGAATCTCGCCGGCGCTATAACCGGTGCCCACACCCAGCTTCCGAACTGGGGCTCGCCGCCCATCTGGGTGAGACCTGTGGCTCCTGAGTCCTTGAGTTTCTCTGCACCGCAGGCCAGCACAATATCATATATACCGGCGGCCACTGCATAGGAGCCATTTCTGAAGGCTTCGATACCGGTAGCGCAGTAATTCTCTACTCTGGTGATAGGTATGTAGTCTGTTTTCAGGGCTCGGGCCAGCCTGCAGCCACCGAAACCTGTCTCTACGCCCTGTATGCCCAGCCAAGCCGCCTTAATATCCTTGAGGTCGAGTTTTGCATCCGCCAAAGCTTCGTGGCAGGACTCTACCATCAGGTCCTGGTCGCTTTTGTCCCAGAGTTCCCCGAATCTGGTGCAGCCCATGCCTACTACAGCAACTCTATCTTTAATGCCCGGCATTTATCTTCCTCCTTAATATATATCAGCTTATGACCTCAGCGGTGTCGATCTCCAGCCGTAATTATGGATACCATCTTGCGTAGCCAGCCTTCTGAAACTCATCTCAACGGGCATCCCTACCTGTATCTCTTCAAGTACCCTATCTGTCATTATGGTTGCCATGCGGCCCCCGCCTTCGAAATCTACTATGGCGGTCACCCGCGGTGTCTCGCGCCTGCTGCAGAGATAGTCGGCGCTGAAAGTGAATAGCTTGCCCTTTTTGTCGGAGAGCCTTATTTCTTCGAACTGGTCTTTAGTCCTGCATTTCGGGCAGACTCTTTGCGGCGGATAGTGAACATTGCCACAAGCTTTGCATTTCAGGCCGTGGAGGGGGAAGGCCTGATTACGGTCCCTCCATAGCGCAGACATGGAGATAAATCCGCCCGGAGGGGTAGGCTGTGCCTCGAAGGTCAACAACCCCCGCCATTGAAGGTATATTCTATAGTCATCAACTATTCTCTTCGATGCCAGATGGGCTTTCATGCCCCGACGGCCTTCAACCTTATCTATTTGCTTGCTTACGCTGAGTACGAAGGCGTCACTGCCGTTGCCATAGCTGGACAGGAGCAGCCGGTCTCCTGGTTTTGACTCCTCAAGCGCTGCTACCAGCAGCATCAGTGGATAGGCGCAGCCGGTGTTGCCCATATTGGCGAAGAGGCTGTCTGTGACCTGCGTTTTGGGGTCAAACCCGAGCCTTCTGGGCAACTCGCCGTGCATCCTGGGGTTGGGTGCAGCGAAAACCGCTCTGGTGAAATCCTTGGCGCTAAGTTTGCTTTTTTGTAGCAGCGCGGATACAGCTTTTGCGGCTATATCGAGATAGCCCACCTGTTGGATGAAACGGTCCTCCCAGGAGCGGATGTAATCGTCGTCGTCTCTCCGCCATACGTCGTTGAGCTCGTTGGAAAGGGAATGGTAGGCATCTACGTTGACTGCTGCCTGTGAGTCGCTGATGAGCAATGCTGCAGCGCCATCGCCGCAGTTCTGCTCGAAGTCGGTCCCCGGGGCTCCCATGCGGCAATCAGATGCCACCACGAGCACTTGCTTCGCCGACCCGGCTTTTACAGCATCGAGAGCTGCTCTCAGGGCTGTGGTTCCTGACCTGGTAGAGTTGGCGAAGTCAGCAGTTAAGATGTCTTGCCTAAGGTCAGCAGCGGTGGCTATTATGGTTGCAATCTGCTTCTCTTTATAAGAGGCGGTGGTTGAGGCAAAGAACACGCCGTCTATCGCCTCTCTCTTCTGTCCCTTCAGGCAATCTATTGCAGCTGCCACCGCCATGGTAGTGCTATCCTCATCGAAGTTGCGGATAGCCTTCTCCCCACGCACCCCCTTCAATATTGCCTCTCTGCTCAGTCGCCAGAGAGGCACATAAGCGCCATAGGAAGTGATGCCGGCCATTAATCTTTCCCTCCTTGTAATCAGCTTCGGGCGACCTTATTTAGGATAGCAGTCCACGATGGGAATGTCAATGAAAAGGTTCAACCCCCAGTTTGATTGCTAGCTTTGGTAAAAGCTGCTAATATCAGGATGTTGCTCGTTGAAAGGAGACAGTCATGGGTAAGGTTTTCAGGATCGCAGCGCCTTTGTTACTGCTGACAATTGTTTTAGTTCTAGTCATTACTTCTTTGGGGGCCAGTTGCAACTTTACGTCGTTGTCAGGACCGACCCCTACCCCTAAGCAACTGGGCGTCGTCAATGAAGCGTGGAATACGATTCTCAATGACTACGTAGATAAGGATAAAGTTGACCTGAATGCTTTAAGCAGCAGCGCTATTAAAGCGATGCTTAAGTCTATTCATGATCCCTATGCCGCATATTTCGATGCCGCAGAATATAAAGTGATAGAGGAGATGAACCTGCAAGGGACCTATGGCGGCATCGGCGCTATGGTAACGATTAAGGACGGCCAGCTAACAGTGATAGCTCCCATCGCGGGCACACCGGCGGAGAAAGCAGGCATAAGGCCCGGCGATAAAATCTTGACCATCGATGGCAACTCAACCCAGGGCATGAGCCTGGAGGAGGCCGTGCTCAAAATCCAGGGCGGTCCGGGTACGCAGGTGACGATTCAAGTGCTGCACCAGGGCGAGGGGACCCCGATAACCCTTGTGATTACCCGGGAAGAGATAAACTTGCCCAGTGTTTATCCTGAGATTATTCAAGGTAACGCTACTCCCACGACAACACCGTCACCTACAGTTACGCCTCTACCAAATGGCATAGCAGTTATAACGATTACCTATTTTTCGGAGCGCACCGGGGAGGAGACGGTATCGGCCTTAAAGAGTATGCTTGCCAGCGGCGCGAAGGGCATTGTGCTCGATCTTCGAGACAATCCGGGCGGTATTCTGGACTCAGCCGTGACTGTGGCCAGCCAGTTCCTGAAGGATGGCATTGTCCTTTATGCGTTAGACAGCAGTGGTAAGAAGGAGACCTGGGACGTGAAGCCGGGAGGGCTGGCTACCGACCTGCCGCTGGCGGTACTGGTGAATGGCAACAGCGCCAGCGCCAGCGAGGTGGTTGCAGGCGCTCTGCAGGACTATGGGAGGGCGCCGCTTATCGGCAATCAGACTTTCGGCAAGGGCAGCATCAACCATTTCAGGCAGCTAAGCGATGGCTCTGCCATATATATCTCTATCGGACGCTGGTATACTCCCAACGGGCGGCAGATAGAGGGGAACGGCCTGACTCCCGATATAGTGGTCGAGAGAACAGAGCAGGATATTCAGCAGGGGAAGGACCCTCAGCTTGACAAAGCTATCGAGTATATCAAGAGCAAACTATGAGCAGCAAAGGCAAGCTGGTTGTCGTAGCCATGAGCGGCGGGGTCGATTCCTCGGCGGCAGCCGCCATTTTGAAGAGAGAAGGCTACGAGGTCATTGGGGTGACGATGAGGCTGTGGACGGAGGGGAATGGCAATTCCCCTGCTCCGCAGCGCCGCTGTTGCTCTCTAAAGGAGGTAGAAGATGCGCGGCGGGTCTGTCAGGTTCTAGATATACCTTTCTATGTGCTCAATTTCGAGTCTCAGTTCCAGACCTATGTTGTGGATTACTTCTGCCGGGAATATCTCCAGGGCAGGACGCCCAATCCCTGCCTTGCCTGCAATAAGTGGATAAAGTTCGATTTCCTGTTGAACAGAGCTTTGACGCTC
>JBBIRL010000100.1:0-7409 GCA_037441825.1 Dehalococcoidia bacterium
CGTGAAGTGCGTGGTCGCTGCCATGTCCGGAACCGATGATGTGGATGGGTTTATCGGTGAAGTTCTTAGCCAGGTCCTCAGCGACCAGAAGAATGCAGGCTGCCCCGTCGGTGATGGGTGAGCAATCGAATAGCTTCATCGGCCAGGCTACCGTTGGGTTAGCCTGCGGGTCTTTGAGGAAATCGAACTCATCTTTCCAGGCAGGTAACGGCTCGCCTTTCTGTTTTGCTTTCTCCAGCCTGGCATTCATCAGGTCTTTTATGGACTTATTGAACTGTGCTTTAGGATTTAAGGCCCCGTTTTTGTGGTTCTTAATACCCACTCTCATGAAATCTTCCAAAGTCGCGCCATATTTCGCCATATACGCTGTAGCTATGGCTGCATACAGGCCGGGGAAGGTAAATCCGGGGCAGCCCTCGTAAATGGTATCGGCGGCAGAGGCGAGTGTATCGGTCACCCTTTCTGTGGGCAGATAGCTCATCTTTTCGACGCCGCTGACCAGTACAATATCGTAAAGACCGGAGACTATGCCTATGAATCCGTCCCGAATGGAAATTCCGCCGCTGGCGCAGGCTCCCTCCACCCTGGTAGCTGGCTTGGGTACCAGCCCTACCCAATCAGCCATGATAGGAGCAACATGCCCTTGTCCCTCAAAAAGGTCGCTGGAGAAATTTCCCACATAGAGAGCTTCAATATCTTTTATATCTATGCCTTTGTCTACAGACTTGGTCATTTCAGTGAATGCTTCCACGAACAAGTCACGGCTGTTTTTGTCAGGGAATGCGCCAAACTTCGACATCCCGGCACCCACAATAGCTACACCCCTTGCCAATTTTCGTGCCTTTCGGCTCATAATACCTCCTTCAAAATACTGTTAACTTATTTGCTGATTACTTACTGCTTATCAGCTCTGTATATTATGACTCTTTCTAAAGTTCGTTGAGACCGCAGCAGTCAACTCTAAGGCTCTTGCTGCTGCTTTTATAGAGATAGAGCCCAGTCCACAGGAAGGAGTAATCAGGCACTGCGATTTGATAGTATCGTAGCTGACACCTTTCTTTGAGAGCAGCCCCATCGTTTTCTCCAGCCTGTCTCCGATGCTGTCTTTCGTCTCTTTGTTCAGAGCTTGCTCATCGTTAGGAACTATCCCCCAGGCAATGACACCTCCGCGGCTGAGGAATCTATCCACCTCATCCGGATAGAGTGCCAGGGTTTCCCCGTAGTTATAGGCGTCAAAGCTCAAAATATCAATCGAGGTACGTAATAGAACCGACCAGTCGGTATTGCCGCAGCAGTGGATAGCCTTGAGGCCGCTTACGCCGCCCAGCACTTCCTCCAGCAGGGCTACAACCTGCTCTCGTGAAGTGGATACGAACGCTGAGCCCAGCGAAGATAGATAAGGCTCATCGACAGAGATAATAGTCCTGGGGCACACGCTCCTGAGCGCTGTCTCCTGCCAGGCAGCCTTCAGCCTGAGATGCTTGGCTATAGCATCGGCCAGCACCTCGTCGTAGAGAAGCGGACGCCGGTTCTGGTCTGTGACGGATAGCCCGAAACTTATTGGTCCGGTCACCTGTCCTTTAACCGCCTTTCGCGCTTTCCCCTTGGCCTCTTTAAGAAAGGCATGCAGGCCGGATGCGTGTTTGGCGCTTATCTCGCCGTATTCTATCCTGTTCTCCAGATAAGCAGAGTAGAGTCGCTCTAAACCCTGGCTCAAATCTTGAGAACGGTCTACCCAGATACGTTCTCCTTCCACTATCACCCCGGGGAAACCTTCGCTGAACTGGACGTACATGTTCTCCAGGAATGACTTCTTGGGCAATTGCGGCCATGAGAGTATCTCCGGGAGATACTTTAAAACTAAAGAGCAGGCTTCCCGAGGCTCAACATGTGGCATGCTGCCTATACCGGTAGCCAGCCCGTTTAGCTCAAATCTTCCTTGGGTCACTTGAGGTATTTCCCTATCAGCAGAGAAAGCTCCTCCTTCCTCTTTTGCGGAATTAATTCTCTTGATGTAATGATAGCATCTTTGAGTGCTGTAGCGCAACCGCAGTCCCTTTGTTTGGGAAGCTGACCGCTGGCTTTTTTGATTACCTCCTTGGCCACCTCCAGGGTTTTCATCAGGTTTGATATCACCATCTCTATGCTGACAGACTCATGCACCTCGTGCCAGCAATCGTAGTCGGTTACGCAGGCGATGGATGCATAACAAATCTCTGCTTCCCTCGCCAGCTTGGCTTCGGGTAGGGCTGTCATGCCCACGACACTTGCTCCCCAGGAGCGGTACAGGTTTGATTCTGCCTTCGTGGAGAACAGGGGCCCTTCCATCGCTATATAAGTACCCTTGGGGTGCACCTTGCGCACCTTGTCTTTTAAGTCACGGTGTGATGCCACTCGGTAAAGGAGATGGCTCAGCACCGGGCAGAAGGGGTCGGCGAAGGTAACATGTCCTACGATACCTTCTCCAAAGAATGTACTTACCCGGCTTTTGGTGCGGTCTATTATCTGGTCGGGAATAACAAGGTCAAGGGGATGGATATCTTCCTGCAAGCTGCCCACGGCGTTCACAGCGATTATCCATTCTACTCCCAGTGACTTTAAAGCCCAGATATTGGCCCGTACCGGCAGCTCGGTAGGCATGATGCGATGACCGCGGCCATGCCTGGGGAGGAAAGCGATTCTTGTCTGCCCCAGATTGCCCAAAACGATGGCATCGCTGGGGTCACCGAATGGTGTTTTCACCCTCACTTCTTTTACATCGCTGAGCCCACCTATCTCGTAGAGCCCGCTGCCGCCGATCACTCCTAGCTTCGCTTCTGGCATTTTCACTCCTCATCCCTTAAGTTTTTTCATTTTTTCTACATACGGCTCTCTGAATATACCTTTCTCGGTGATTATAGCTGAGATATAGCAATGAGGGGTCACATCGAAGGCTGGGTTGGCGGCCTTAGCACCTTTGGGTGCAATCCTGATCCCTTGGATGTGAGTGACCTCGTCCGGGTTGCGTTCCTCGATGGGTATATCTGCGCCCGATGACACTGAGAAGTCGATTGTGCTCATAGGCGCTGCCACATAGAAGGGGATGCCGTTCTCTGTAGCCAGCACCGCCATGGTGTAGGTGCCGATCTTATTCGCCACATCGCCGTTGGCAGCTATGCGGTCTGCCCCCACGATGACGCAGTTGATCACACCCTTGTTCATGAAATAGCCAGCCATGCTGTCGGTGATCAGGGTCACCGGGATGTTTTCCTTGAGCAATTCCCACACAGTGAGCCTGGCTCCCTGCAGCAAGGGGCGTGTCTCGTTGGCATAAACCTTCACTTTTTTGCCTTGCTCCTTGGCCATTTTGATTACACCCAGCGCTGTGCCGTATCCTGCAGTAGCCAGCGACCCTGCGTTGCAGTGGGTCAGTATGGTGAATCCATCCTGAATCAACTCGGCTCCGAGCTCGCTGAGACGGCGGTTTGCCTCGTCGTTTTCAGCCTCTATAAGCTGTGCCTCAGCGATGAGGGCTGCCTTTATCTGCGATACGTTTTTGCCGCTTTGAGCGACTTTGTTCATCCTCTCCAGAGACCAGAAGAGGTTGACTGCCGTGGGACGTGATGAGGCCAGTGTTTCGCTGATAGGGCGCAGCCTGGTCAGAAAATCAGCTTTGGAGCCCGCCTTTATTGACTGCGCTGCCAGGGCAAATCCGTAGGCGGCGGCGACTCCGATGTCGGGTGCTCCCCGGATACATAGCTTCTTTATGGCATCGGCTACCTCATGGCAATCGCGCAGCTCCAGAAATACCTCTTTATGAGGCAACTCTGTCTGGTCGATTATCTTTATTCTGTCGCCCAGCCACTCGATAATCTTGAAGCCTTCCATCTAACTCACTGTGCCTTTCTTAAGATTTATCAGGTTACCCTGCCGGTCTCTAAGCGAGAAAAGGCCGTCCTGCTCCAGAACGTTTAGAACATCCTCGACTTTGATATGTTCCACAAGAACTGAGAGAATGCCGTTTGGCTTCAGAACTCTGTGCAGTTCTTTTGTCAATGCCTTTTTATCTTTCACCATGCTGATCATGTCATATGCCAGGGCTATGTCCATGCTTTGGTCAGGCAACCGTGTGTCTCTATCGGACAGAATTGTGATGATATTGGTCAAGCCTGCCTTTTTGGCCTTTTTCTGCACCGATTGCACTGCTAGAGGGTGAATATCCAGAGCGTACACCTTCCCCTTTGCTCCCACCATTTTAGCAGCCGCGATAGCATAGTGTCCGGGGCCGCAGCCGAAGTCCAGGATCGTTTGACCCTCTGTGATGCCGGCTTTCTTCAGGGGCTTTCTGACATCCCCAATCCTGTGGCGCAAGCCAAGGTAAAGTGCCATTATTCTAAACGCTATGTTTGACAGTCGTCTGGATTCGTGAACGTTCATTATGGGTATCCTCAAGTCATCCCAGCAGCTTGAAAGCCACTACATCCACCAGCCCCTTGTCGGTCAGCCTTAGCTCGGGTATCACGGGCAGGGCCAGGAAGGAGAGGGTAGCGAAAGGTGAGGGCAGCACGCAGCCCAAACCGGAGGCTATTTTTTGTAGTTCCTCTAGCTTGGACACCATCACCTCGAGAGGTTCCTCGGAAAGCAGTCCGGCGATGGGCAGCGCCAGATACCCCCGGACTTTGCCTCCAGCCGCGGCAACCAGCCCGCCCTCCAGCCTCTGGATCTCCTTGACTGCGGCGAAAATATCCTGGTCGTTTGTGCCCACGACGACGATATTATGGGAGTCGTGAGCTATGGACGAAGCAAGCGCCCCATTTTTGAGACCGAAACCCTTTACCAGCCCCAGCCCTATGTTGCCGCTGGCTTTGTGCCTTTCCACCACTACCAGCTTCAGTATGTCGCGCTCGGTGTCGGGCACCACGAAGCCATTCTTGACCTTTGCCTCTAGTTTGATGCTCCTGGTGATTATCTGTCCGGGGACAATCTCAATAATCGGTAAGTTCTTCCTGGAAACGGGTATCCTTAATGTTTCTATTCCGAATGGTTTGATATTGACAGAGTGGGTGATCTCGAGGTCGGTTCGCCGGGAAGCAGAGAAAAGCGCCTTGCCCTTACGGGCTGCCAGCTTTCCCTGGTGAAATATCGTGTCTACACTTAGCTTTGACAGGTCGTCGATTACGATGAGATTAGCCACGTAGCCCGGTGCTACCGCCCCAACTTGCCTCAGCCTGAAATGCTCGGCAGTATTAATGGTCGCCATCTGGATGGCGCGGATGGGGTCGAGTCCTTTCGCTATCGCCTTCCTGACCACGGCGTCTATATCGCCTTCCCTGAGCAGGTCGGCGCAGGTGCGGTCATCGGTCACAAAAAGGCATCTCTTATAGGTCTTGTCCGTGACCAGAGGCAGCAGTTCATCCAGGTTCTTCTCCGATGAGCCCTCTCGTATCATGAGATACATGCCGCGCCGCAGTTTTTCTCTTCCTTCCTCTATTGTGGTGGACTCGTGGTCCGAACTAGCCCCTGCTGCCAAATAGGCATTCAAATCCTTGCCGCTGACTCCTGGGGCATGGCCATCGATCACTTTGCCTTTAGAGAGTTTGACTTTCTTCAGCGCCTCCGGGTCGCGCATCAACACACCTGGGAAGTTCATCAGCTCGCCCAAACCGATAACGTTCCTCCATTTCAAGGCAGCCTGAATCTCTTTTGCCCCAAGCTGAGCACCAGAAGTCTCGAGATGTGTAGCAGGTACACAGGATGGAGCCATGAAATAGCAGTCTAACGGCAGCCCTTGGGCGCAGTCCATCAGGTATCTGATACCTCTCAGTCCAGCGACATTGGCGATCTCGTGGAGGTCGGTAACTATGGCGGAAGTCCCTCGGGGCACCACTGCTCTGGCATACTCCGCAATATTAAGGAAGGAACTCTCGATGTGGATATGCCCGTTGATCAGCCCTGGGGCCAGATATTTCCCCTTGAGGTTTATTGTCTGTCTCGCCTGATGATAGTCGCCGATGCCAGCGATACGTCCTTGTGAGATAGCGACATTGCCTTTCTCAATCTCAGCGGTGAATGTGTTAACAATCCTGGCATTGGTGAGCAAGAGGTCTGCTGGGACCTCGCCCCTGGCCACAGATATAAGTTTCTCCAGACTCAATTCTACTCCTCCAGGACGCAGAGGTCGGGCAGATAGCGGTACTGTTCATTGCAGTCCAAACCGTAGCCGACAACGAAGGCATCGGGGATTGTGAAACCTCGGTAGTCGATAGGTACCTCCACTTTCCGCCGCGATGGTTTGTCGAACAGGGTGCACAACTTAAGCGAAGCAGGCTTGCGGCGCTTTACATAATCCAGTAGAAAGCTCACGGTGAGTCCGCCGTCCACGATGTCCTCGACTAACAACACATGTCTGCCTTTTATCGGTATCTTGAGCCCTTGTACCAGCTTGATTTTACCCGAGGTCTCCTTACATGCACCGTAGCTTGATACCCTGATGAAGTCGACCTCGACAGGTATGTTCATGGCACGGACCAAGTCTGACAGGAAAACGAAGCTGCCCTTCAGAACGCCGATGAGAATAGGGTTCCTATCCTTATAGTCTCTACTGATCTCGGCGGCGAGTTCAGCTATCCTCTTGGCTATCTCTTCTCTAGTGATAATAATTTTGGTCTTATCCAAAAATTTTCCCCTGCTAGATTTTGCCCACTGCTATAAGGTAGAGCACGCTCTCATTCTTGCCATCGAGCCCGAGCAAGCGGTTAAATTGATCATCGTAGAAAGCGCCGATAGCACAGGCTCCTAATCCCATTGAGGTAGCTATCAGGTAGGTGTTCTGCGCGATGTGCCCTGCCTCGAAACAGATGTAGCGCTGAGCACGCTCTCTATATTGCTGCTGCGTGCGCTGAGATACGGCGGAGAGCGCCACTATCACATTGGCCTGTTTGAACATTCTCTCCTGCAGGGCAGCCCTTGCCATCTCGTTGCGGAAGTCGCCCTCGCGTAGAAGCTCCAGTTCATGGGATGAGATTAAGTAGTGATACGTGCCCTTGGCGAGACCTTCCACATTATTTGCTATAGCATAGGTCTCGATGGGATAGGTAGCGCCTGCCGAGGGGGCTGCTCTCAATCCGTGGCGCTTGTCGGTGATGCCGCTTGAGTAGTGGAGAAGGTGCGAGAGTTCTGCCAGGGACATTGTCTTACCTGTAAAGTCTCGCTGCGACCTCCGATTTGCGATCGCTTTCTCCACAGTCAGCCCGTCATAATCTAGCTCTTGTGTAAGATGGATTCTCTTCATGATTGAATTCTTGACTTGGCTCATGGGTAAGGTTCAAAAGCTTGCTGAATGATTATAAACTCGGTGGCATCGCCTGGCAAGTACGTGTAAGCGTCCATAACATATTGGACTGATAGGGGGCGAAGTTTTCTAGATAATA
>JBBIRL010000101.1:0-1930 GCA_037441825.1 Dehalococcoidia bacterium
AAGAAGAGAGGCGATTCGTTTGTTCGTATTGCCTTCAGCAATATGAGTCAGAATTTGCACCTCTTTAGAGGTAAGTGGTGTGGTTATATCCTCTATCGTCATCCCCATTGCCGCTATGTCTTGAAATTGCCTTAATACGCGCCAGGCGACCTTGGGCCTGCTGCTTACGCTGTCGTTTATGGGATATTCGCCGTGTGAGGCCCTTTTAATAGTCTCAATCAGCCTGGTCGGAGTGCAGTCCTTGCTTCTCAAATAGGCTACCGCCCCGCTCTTGATAACCTCGAAGAGTTCGTCGTCATCCTCATTTGGGTTGGCGCTCAGCATTATTACCTTGGTGGCTGGAAAGCTGCGAGCTATCTTCTTGCCCAGGTCAAGCCCTATTAGGGTGGGATAGCCGATGTCCAGTAACGCCACATCGGGTGAGCTTGCTGTAACTTGTGCGATTGCCGTTTTCCCTTCCTCTTCCGGGTCACACTCGAGTATCTCCAGGTCATCTTGTTGAGATAGCGCCTGGCGCAACCCGGCCCGGAAGAATGGCTCACCATCGATTATCGTTACAACTGTTTTGTGCATCGATTACCTCGACATCACGTACTGGCCTATTTTATCTATTGGCATTGATTCGTTTACATTTGTGGGGATGCCTTTGCTTTCCTCCAGCAGCAATAGAGATATATCCTCCTGTCTGAACCTTCGGTCCCCTCGGGGTCCAATACGGTACGCTTTTATTATCCCCAGATCGCTCCACCGTCTAAGCGTGTTGCTGTGGACATGGAGAATCTGGCTTACTTCCCTTACTGTGAGCATGCTGTTTGTTAAGTCGTTTTTCATCGTAGCTGTCCTCATTCATACCGAAGCTATTCTGTTATTACTATAAGCCTACGGTGTTCAGCCAGACAATAACCCGAAAGGGTTAATTTGGTTAGTTAATGGTAATAGGAGGAAAGGCCTATCCCTCGACTGACGGTGGTGTCCAAACTCTGGCTGTTGTGCTATACTTGAGAAAATTCAAGTGTGGCTGTAACCAGATATGAAAGGGAGCAAGATAGGGATACTCGAACTGAGAGATGACCCCTTTATTACTGATGTTGTGTCTAAATTGGGTGATCTCACTATAGAGTTCCTTTCCTTTGCTGAGCAGACCGTCCCTATAACCGGCGAGTACGGGGTTATTGTAGACCGGCTGAGCTTTCGTTTTCCTTTTTTGAAAGAAGTGGTTAAGAACATGTCCCTGCGGGGGACTTATGTAATCAATAATCCCTTCGCTGCTTCAGCCAGCAATAAATTGGTGGATGAGTTAATATTTCAGCTTCTGGAGATACCTTCTCCCAAATCTATTGTTCTGCCTGGCCCGGAGCTCAAGGAGGAGCTGGGGGGCATGGTCGTCGAACCCTCCTGGAGCCGAATCGCCGATGAAGTAGGATTACCCTGCGTTTTTAAGCCTGTAGATGGCTATGGCTGGGATGATGTCTATGTGTCGAACACACTGGAAGAATTGAAGGAGTGCTATGCCTCCCATGGTGCGGGGAAGGTCTGGCTGGTGCAGCGGAAAATAAACTATAAGTACTACTACAGGGTTTTTTGTATTGACCAGAAGGATGTACTGTTTATCAGATGGATACCCAAACCATTCGCTATGGGGGAATACCTGTATAGTGACTTGCATGAGATCGATGACATAAAAAATAAATTGACGGAACAGACCATACGCATGAATTCATGTCTGGATATGGACATAAATGTTGTAGAATGGTGTGTGGATGAGCAGGGCCAGCCCTGGGTCATTGATGCTTTTAACGAAGTGCCCGATATTAACAAGAACTGTATTCCCGCCGATTATTATTGGTGGATCGTGGACCGGTTTGTGACTTGCATTAAGGACAAGCTGACCTCTGATAAACAAAATAAGCACAGCTTTACCTTGCCCACC
>JBBIRL010000101.1:1940-4616 GCA_037441825.1 Dehalococcoidia bacterium
TTAGGTTGCCGTTGCGTAAGTCTGGTTTCCAGTTTGAGTTTTTCTTTTTGCATGTATTATTTGTGAGCATAAAACGAAAGGGGAAAACGATGGCACAGGCGAAACAAGGTGATACCGTTAATGTCCACTACACTGGCAAATTGGAAGATGGTACAGTATTCGATAGCTCCGTGGGGTGCGAACCCCTGCAGTTCACAATAGGCGGCTCTGAAGTGATCCCGGATTTTGAACAGGCTGTGGTAGGGATGAATCCAGGGGAATCGAAAACCGTTAAAATCCCGCATCAGAGAGCATATGGCCCATATCGTGAGGAAATGGTGCTGGTTGCAGGTCGAGATAAATTCCCGCCGGACTTTCAACCAGAGGTTGGTCAGCACTTGCAGCTCCACCAGGACGATGGCCATATGTTTTTTGTGACGGTGACCGAGGTCTCTGCAACAAGCGTGACGTTAGATGCCAACCATCCCCTGGCAGGGAAGGACCTGATCTTCGATATGCAGCTTGTGGAAGTTGTATAGCGTTTTTCTCCCTTGCCGATACGCTATTTGGTTGCGGGGCGGTCAGTAAAAAAGATGAGCAAAATCCTCATCGGGCTTTCTATGGTCATCATCAGCGTTATCCTGTTGACATAACAATTGTATGTCCTCGTTCCCCATCGTGTCTTGAGTGACGTCTGTGGCCGTGCCCGAAATGTGATAACTTTTTAACTTTTTCCCTCTCCATTTTATGACTTGTTCATCATACATGCTTATCATATTTGCGTTGATATCTCGACGATAGGGGGCAAAGATGAAGCAGTACGATGTCATTGTGATTGGCTCCGGCGCGGGGGCGCTTATTGTAGACGAGGCTTTAGCGAAAGGTCTTAAGGTTGCCTTAGTGGATAAGGGCCCTCTGGGGGGCACCTGTCTGAATTTGGGGTGTGTCCCTTCGAAAATGTTGATATATACGGCGGATAGGATAGTTGAAATACAGGAAGCTAAAAAGCTGGGCGTAGCTGCCGAGATAAAGAGTATAGATTTCGCTTCGGTAATGGAGCGGATGAGGAAAAGCAGACTGGAAAGCCAGGCCTATATAAGGAAAGGGATTAAGGAGCCTGAAAATTTGGATTTCCACGAGCGGGAAGGGCATTTTGTCGAAGACTATACTATGGAGGTCGCTGGGGAGGAGATGAGAGGTAAGAAGATTTTCATCGCTTCCGGGTCACGACCTGTGATACCTCCTATCAAGGGCTTGGATAGCATCGACTATTTAACAAATGAAAATGCATTGGAGCTTACGCAGCGTCCGGATAGCCTGGTAATAATCGGAGGCGGATATGTCGCGGTTGAATATGCTCACTTCTTCGCGGCGATGGGCACCAAAGTCACGGTTATAGAGATGCTCAGCAGGATTGCTCAGTCGGAGGAGCCCGAGATATCTGAGCTTTTGGCAAAAGAGATGAAGAAGCGTATGGATATTTATACCAATACGCAGGTGGAGGAAATCAAGAAGGATGGGAAGGGAATCATTGCTGTTGCCAGGGATAAGGCTACCGGCAAGCAAATGGAGTTCCCTGCCGAGAGAATCATGGTCGCTGTGGGCAGAAGGTCGAACGCTGATTTGCTTAAGGTGGAGAACACAGGTGTTGAATTAGACAAGAGGGGTTTTATAAAGGTCGATGAGTACCTCGAGACTACGAAGAGAGACATATTCGCTGTGGGCGATGCCGACGGGCAGCAGATGTTCACGCACGTGGCAAACAGGGAGGCATCTCTGGCCTGGCATAACTCAACTCATAAGAATAGAATAAAAATGGACTACAGTGCAGCGCCTCACGCAGTTTACTCTCATCCGCAGATTGCCTCTGTGGGCTTGACCGAGGAAAATGCCAAAAAGGATTACCACATACTGGTGGGAAGGGCGAAGTACTTCGATACCGCGAAAGGTGAGGCCATGATGGAAGAGGAAGGCTTTGCCAAGGCCATAGTTGAAGGACACAGCGGAAAGATACTGGGCTTTCACATCATAGGGCCCTATGCCCCCGAGCTTATCCAGGAAGTTATCAACGCCATGGCAGGCGGCGGAGGTGTACACAGTATCAACGAGGGCATGCACATACATCCGGCCATGTCTGAACTGATACTGAGGACATTTGAGAACCTCGAAGCGGCTTGATTGCTCTTAGATTTCTCAGGTGGTAATAGAGTTAATACTTAAAGGGTAGCACTCTCCTTGGCGCCGCACCGGCGCCTGTCTCTCAGCTTCCTCAGCCGCATCCGCTGACAAAGATATAGTAGAGCTTGGTTAGGGTGTTCGAACCGCCCGGCCCTGTGACTGTCAGCGTCACGCCGTAAGAACCATTCTTGTTGTAATAGTTTCTTGGGTTTTGCTCGTTGCTTGTATTCCCGTCTCCAAAATCCCATGACCAGGATGTTATCTCACCGGTTGATATGTCGGTGAATTGCACCCACATGGGGCCGGAGTAGGATGCGGTAGGGTTAGCGGAAAAGTTGGCAATTGGCGCTGGTATGGGCGTTGGCGTTGCCTCAGGCGTCGGGGTGGGGGTAGGTGTGGGCGTTGGTTCGGGAGTAGGCGTTGGTGTTGGCGTCGGAGCCTCGGTAGGGGTAACGGTAAGTTCCGGTGTTGGTGTATAAATAGGCGTTGCCGCTGGTGTAGGTGAGGGCGTCGGTGTTG
>JBBIRL010000101.1:4626-5975 GCA_037441825.1 Dehalococcoidia bacterium
GCCCGTCCAGCCCGTCGGTCAGGTTCAGCAGATGGCGCAGGTTCAGGCCCGGCGCCGGATCCTTGACCAGGGTCAGGGGGCGATCGATGTCCACGACGCCGTCGCCGACCCCGATTCCCACCAGGGCGTGGGTGAAGGACTTGGCGTTGGTGTAGATGTGGGCATTGGCGGGGGAGGTGCATATCCGCCTCCTGCCACGATTGGCGGTGACGTAGGAGTTGGAGTCGCAGTTGGCGCTGGTGAAGGTGTAGGTGTTGGAATGGGAGATGGTGCAGGCGTACTGGTGGGTGACAGTGTTGGCACTGGAGACGGTGCAGGTGTAGGTGAGGGAGCCGGCGACCACATAGGCGTAGGTGTAGCAACAGGGGTTGGAATTATAATGGGAGTCGGAGAAGGAATTGGGGTAGGGGTTGCTGTGGAAGGAGAGGCCGCGAGGTTAGGGCACGCGGAGAATGTAAATAGCCCTACCAGCAGCAGCCCCAGTATCAGGAACATTGAATAGTGTCTTCTCATCTATTTTATCCTACACTGAAATGTTGGCCTGGTAAAGGGGTAGGCAAAGCAAAGCTCGCGCCTGTTCAGATGTTGACGTGCCTTGTATGGGATGGTAGAATGCGCCCAAGTGGAGGTGTAGCTATGAGTGCAGGCAAGATTGTGCTTCTGGTTTTTGGAGCCATCATTCTGCTGGTAGCATTTGCTCTGATTGCAGGCGGAGGGGCTCTGGTCTGGTTAGATAAAGGTCACTCGGACAGCGAAGGGTTTATCACCACAAATACAATTCACCTTGAGAGAGGCTCTTATGCTATAACCACCAAGCCCGCTGAGATGGATTTAGAGTCAGGGTGGTTCGGGAACGGACATCATATAGTCACCATTAAGGTGCAAGCCTCAAGTGAAGACCCCTCGAAACAGATATTCATCGGAATAGCCGATGAGGCGGATGTGAAAGCTTACCTCAGCGGTATCAATTATGATGAGATCAGAGAATTCAGGGTTCGCCCATTTAGAGTGGATTATACAAATCACCCGGGCAATTCCGCACCTGCAGCACCTACGTCCCAAACATTCTGGGTTGTCTCGGAGCATGGATCCGGAACCCAGACTCTGGAGTGGCAGTTGGAGACGGGTAACTGGGTGCTGATGCTGATGAACGCCGATGGCTCCGCCGGCGTCAATGTGAGCGGGTCTGTCGGCGTAAAGGCTCCCTGGGTATTCTGGGTTGGTCTAGGGTTTATCATTGGAGGTATAGTCTTACTCATAATAGGTGTCGGCCTAATACTTCTGGGAACTCGCAGACGGATGGTCAGCGGCGAGGCAGGAGCGGGAGCTGTAGAAATATTGAATGCTTC
>JBBIRL010000101.1:5985-7406 GCA_037441825.1 Dehalococcoidia bacterium
TGGGCATGGGGCTCTGAAGGACAGGCATCATACCCGTTCACCTTTAAGGGTGAACTCACCGAGCCGCTATCTCAGTGGTTGTGGCTGGTTAAGTGGCTTCTGATCATTCCTCACTTGGTTGTGCTTTTATTCCTCTGGGTGGCGTTCGTGATTGTTTGGATAGTATCCCTCATCGCTATCTTGTTTACGGCTAAATATCCTCGCAGCTTTTTCGATTTCAATGTGGGTGTGCTGCGCTGGACGTGGCGTGTGGGCTTCTACAGCTATCAAGCACTGGGAACTGATAAGTATCCTCCGTTTAGGCTCTATGGAGGAGACTATCCTGCTGATTTGGAGGTCGCATACCCAGCTATGCTCACCCCCGGGCTGGCGCTGGTGAAGTGGTGGCTCTTGGCCATCCCTCACTACATCGTCTTAGCTCTCTTCATTGGATGCGGCTGGGCACGGTGGCCTGGCTTGCTCTGGGTGCTGGTTCTCTTTGGGGCAGTGGCGCTGCTATTCACGGGCAGGTATCCCAGGGGAATCTTCGACTTAATAATGGGCATCGACCGCTGGACTTACCGGGTAGCTGCGTATTCGGGGCTAATGACGGATCGCTACCCACCGTTCCGGCTCGGGGATTAGCAGCAGCACACAGCTTTACGAGAAGCGGACTGAATACTGAACTGGTCTGTAGCTACTGTTGGCTTAGTTTGATTCTATCTATGCCGCTGTTTTTGGTTTTTTCTATGAGTAGAGCAGCTATGTCCTCTCTCCTAAACCTTCGATCCCCGCGAGGGCCAACGCGATATGCCTTTACTATTCCCTGCTCACTCCATCTTCTCAGCGTGTTGCCATGTATGCAGAGAATTCTACAAGCTTCTCCGGTTCTGAGCATGCTGCTCGGTTCCCTCAAGCGTTGTAGCACGCCTTTTCTCGTTCGTGATGTGTGCACTCTTCCTCCACTGGTTTCCCATCCGTGCGGGAATGTGTTAGGTGTTCATTGAACTCAGATACGACAGATTCACGCTTTTGTATAATTTAATTTTAAAGGAACGGAAGTGGTTTTAATGGGGCTTTTGTCTCTTTTGCGAGTCACTGAGCGATAAGCTCTAACTGTCTTTCGAACCAAGGAGGTGAGGAGATGAAGACCGTAACTATCAGGCAGTCCGCAACGTTCAAGGCCAGTCCCCATGCGGTCTATGAAGCGCTGATGGATTCACACAAGCATTCTAAATTCACAGATGCTAAAGCCAGCATAAGTCGCAGAATCGGTGGTAAATTCACCGCCTACGATGGGTATATCGAGGGGGTTAATCTGGAGCTGGTGCCGGACGAAAAGATCGTCCAATCATGGCGTGGCAGCGATTGGCCCGAGGGGCACTACTCCAAAGCTACCTTCTCCCTGCGGCAAATCGAGGGCGGCACGCGTCTCACTTTCA
>JBBIRL010000102.1:0-7383 GCA_037441825.1 Dehalococcoidia bacterium
GTGTCAAATCCCCACGGCTGTGCTATACTTTACAGAAATAGCCTTGATTCGGAGAGAGTAAAATATGTGGTGTCGGGGTATCCGAGGTGCAACTACAGTAGACAAAAATACCAAAGAGGACATCTTAAATTCGGCTAAAGAGCTGCTGCAAAAAATGAACGATGCTAACGGGCTCGTGCCCGAGAACGTAGCCTGCGCTATATTCACCACAACTCAGGACCTCAATGCAGAGTTTCCTGCGGCTGCTGCCCGTCAATTGGGCTGGTCTCATACCGCCCTGCTTTGTGGGCAGGAAATGAATGTCCCCGGAAGCCTGCAGCGATGCTTGCGCATTTTGATACTCTACAACACTGAAAAGAGCGCTGAGGAGATCGTCCACGTATACATCAAAGGTGCTACCGCATTAAGAGGAGCTGCTTCACAGAAAAAATAAATATCCTCCGGAGATGATGAAAAATGCTTGTAGTTATGAAAAAGGGCTCCACGCCCGAAGACCTGGCAGGTGTGATAGGTAAGATTACCCAATCCGGGCTCGCCGGACATGTTTCCCAGGGAGTGGAACGTACTGTGATCGGTGTGGTTGGCCAAACTTACCCTGAACTGCGAGATATACTCGAATTCTTGCCTGGAGTCGAGGAAGTTATTCCCATTTCGAAGCCTTACAAGCTCTCCAGCCGGGAGTTTCAACACGAGGACACTAAGATCAAGGTGGGTGACGTTGTCATCGGCGGCGAGGCACTGGTCATAATCGCTGGGCCTTGCGCTGTGGAGACAGAGAACCAGGTGCTCGCCACAGCGAGAGCGGTCAAAGAGGCGGGAGCTAACATTCTGCGCGGCGGCGCCTTTAAGCCCAGCACCTCCCCCTACCAATTCCGCGGTTTGGGTAAGGAAGGGTTGGAGATACTGGCTCTGGCCCGCGCCGAAACGGGCTTGCCTCTCATCACTGAGGTCCTTACCCCGCACGATGTGGGACTGGTGGCAAGATATGCCGACATCCTCCAGATAGGGGCGCGCAACATGCAGAACTTCGCCCTCCTCGATGAGGTGGGGAAGACAAAGAAGCCGGTAATGCTTAAACGCGGGATGTCAGCTACAATACAAGAATGGCTGCTCTCCGCAGAATACATCCTGTCTCAGGGCAACCGCCAGGTGATGCTCTGTGAGCGGGGCATCCGTACCTTCGAGACCTATACCCGCAACACCCTGGATATAAGTGCCATACCTGTGGTCAAGAAGCTGAGCCATCTCCCCGTCATCGCCGACCCCAGTCATGGCACCGGGAAATGGTACCTGGTGGCCCCCCTAGCGCTGGCTGCGGTGGCGGCAGGGGCAGATGGGCTTATGATCGAGGTTCACCCCAATCCTGACCAGGCGCTCAAGGACGGAGCACAGTCGCTGACCTTTGACAGCTTCCAACAGCTAATGACGCAACTTGCACCTGTGGCCTCCTCCGTGCAACGTAAGCTACCCGCAAAACCTGGAGACGAGGTTGACAAGTAAAGAAGGGCTGCGTTTCGGCACTGCTGGCATCCCTAATTCTTCCAGAGAGCGAACGACGCAGTCCGGAATAGAGCGCATCCACGAGCTGGAGATGGGCTGCATGGAGGTGGAATTCGTGCAGGGGGTGAGGATGAGCCCGCAAAGCGCTCGCGATGTGGGTAATGTAGCAGCGAGAAGAGGGATAAAGCTGAGCGCTCACGCCCCCTACTTTATAAACCTTAATGCCCGGGAGCTGGACAAAATGGCAGCCAGCCAGGAGCGCATCATTCAGACTGCCCGCATCACCTCCCTTTTCGGCGGTGATAGCGTTGTCTTCCATCCCGCTTTCTACCTTAAAGACGAGCCTTCTAAGGTTTATGCCACAGAGAAGACAAACCTGGAGCAGATAGTAGCAAAGCTCAGGGCTGAAGGGAACCGCGTTTCGATTCGGCCGGAGGTCATGGGCAAAGGGAGCCAGTTCGGCACACTCGAGGAGGTTCTGCAGCTCAGCGCTGAGGTGGACGGAGTAGCCCCGGCCCTTGACTTCGCTCACTGGCATGCCCGGACAGGGAAGGCTAACTCCTACAATGAATTCATAGCCATCCTGAAGAAAATCGAGAGCAAACTGGGGAGAAAAGCCCTGGACAACATGCATATACACGTATCAGGTATTGACTACGGGCCCAAAGGTGAGAGCAAACACCTCGACCTGGCTGAGTCGGATTTCAAATATGAGGAGCTGCTCAGGGCATTAAAGGATTGGAAGGTGGGAGGAAACGTGATTTGCGAGAGCCCCAACCTGGAAAAAGATGCCCAACTCCTGCAGCAAACATACAGGAAGCTATGAAATCACCCAATCTATCCGTTCGACTGGCTCCAGAAAACAAGCGCGGGCTGCTTCTAGCCAACCCCGTGATGACCGCTTCGGGCACCTTCGGCTATGGCACCGAGTACGCCGAAGTCATAAATATTCAGAGATTGGGAGCCATTATTTGTAAAGGCACCACCCTGAAACCTCGCCCCGGCAACCCCCAGCCTCGGCTCTGGGAGACTGCAAGCGGAGTGCTCAACTCCATCGGCATGGAGAACATCGGCATCGATGCCTTAATCAAAGAAAAGGCCCCCCTCTGGGCTAAATGGAAAGTGCCGGTAATCGTCAACATCCTGGGCGAGAGCATCGAAGACTATGCTAAATTAGCCAAGCGGCTCGACAGAGTGCCAGGCGTCAGCGGCATCGAGGTGAACATCAGTTGCCCCAATGTATCGGCGGGTGGTATGGAGTTCGGGGCAAGTCCTAAATCAGCGGCGGAGGTTACCGCCGCAGTTAAGGCAAAGACCACCCTGCCCGTCATGGTCAAGCTATCGCCCAACGTCACCGACATCAGCGAGATCGCCTGCGCCGTCGCCGAAGACGGTGCCGATGCCATATCGCTCATAAACACACTGAAAGGGATGGCTATAGACTCTCAAAGCCGTAAACCCGTCCTGGGCAATGTCTGCGGAGGTTTATCCGGCCCAGCTATCAAACCTATCGCCCTCTATATGGTCTATCAAGTAGCTCGAGCAGTTAAGGTGCCCGTTATCGGTTGCGGCGGCATCGCCACAGCTAACGATGCCCTGGAGTTTATCATGGCCGGTGCCAGCGCTATCCAGGTGGGTGCCGCTAACTTCACTAACCCCTATACACCGCTGGACATCTCGGAAGGCATCGAGCGCTTCATGAAAAAGGAGGGCATCCGCAATCTTTCGGAGCTAATCGGGGCTGCCACTTGAGTCCACAACTATCGTTACGTCAAGTCAAAACAGCCTTCCTCGACCTCCTGCTGCCGCTCAGGTGCCTCGGCTGCGGACGCGAGGGCGATTTAATCTGCCCCTCCTGCCGCCAATCTTTACCCGGTATACGGCTGCCCCTCTGTCAGCGCTGCGGAGCCACCGTCAGCGAGGGCAACCTGTGCCATAGCTGCGTAAACTATTCACTCACCATCGATGGCATCCGTTCCCTGTTCCTGTTTCAGGGAACCGCTCGCCAGGCTATCCTCCAGCTCAAGTACAGGCACCTCAAGGCGATAGCCGCCCCTCTGGGCCAGCTTCTTGCTGAGTACCTGGGTTCCCATCCCTTGAAAGGCGAGGTAATAATACCGGTGCCCCTGCACCCCAAGCGGCTGCGAGAGCGTGGCTATAATCAGGCTTCTCTGCTGGCAAAAGAGCTGGGCAAGCTCGTTGATTTGCCCGTGGTGGAAGATACTGTAACTCGTGTGAGGGATGCTCTTCCCCAGGCCAGAACCGGGAGCGCCATAGAACGCCGCCGCAATGTACAGGATGCCTTTGTCTGCCATCAGGGGCTTGAAGGAAGGCAAATTTTGCTCGTCGATGATGTCTGCACCACCGGCGCCACGTTGGATGCCTGCGCTTCAGCTCTCAAAGCAGCTGGGGCAAGCTACGTCTGGGGCTTAACCGTAGCTAGAGAAATGTTTTCACAATCTCCAGGTTGAAAAATGCCCCTCAATTGGGGGTTGAAAAGTCTTAATAAATCCTCCCAAATTTACTTGAAAACCCAGGTGACAATAGCATACAATAAATTGATTTCAAAATAGCAGTGTTTTGGACGAAGCCCGCCCTGTAATAATTTTTTGTATTTGGGGGTAATTGGAATGGAACTGGTTATCAAAGGCAAGAACATGGAAGTTGAGAAAGCGGCACAGGAGTATATCAAGAGCAAGCTCAATAGACTGGAGCGTCATCTCCCCGATATCGGCGAGGTCAAGGTCGAGCTTGTCCAAGAGATGACAAAGTCAGCGGAGAACCGCTTCGTAGCTCAGGTGACCATCACCACCCACGGTACCCTGCTCCGGGGAGAGGAAAGAGCGTCTACAATTTATGCCGCCATAGACACCGTCGTCGACGTGCTGAACCGCCAGGTCGAGCGCTTCAAGGATAAACTCTACCGCAGCAGGAGAAGGATTACGCCACTCCGCCGGGAGGAAGCCGCCGAAGAGTTACAGGAAGAGAAAGTCGAGGAAAAAGAGAGCAGAATCGTAAAGGTCAAGCGTTTCCCGGTCAAGCCCATGACACCGGAGGAAGCTGCAGAACAAATGGAGCTTCTGTCACATGACTTCTTCATTTTCTTCAATCCCGAAATCGATCGGTTCAGCGTGTTATATCGTCGGGGCGATGGGAACTATGGCCTGATCGAGCCCGAGCTTGCCTAAGCCGTGGGCACTCGAATATTTAACCCATAGGGTTATTCCCAAATCGCCCTTGAAAGGAGTCCTTGGTAATGGCTAAGCGAAAAGAAAAGCCAGCGATGCTGGATCGCTACCGTGTCTTAGACCTTACAGATGACAGAGGCGCCTTCTGCGGCAAGATAATGGCCGAGCTTGGCGCCGATGTTATAAAGGTGGAGAGGCCGGGAGGCGATCCCTCAAGAAATATCGGGCCTTTCTTCCATGACATCCCCGACCCCGAGAAAAGCCTCTCCTGGTTCGCTTTCAACCAGAACAAAAGAGGGATAACCCTCAATATCGAAACTAAAGATGGGCAGGAGATATTCAAGCAACTGGCCCGGAAGGCTGATTTCATCATAGAGTCCTCCAAACCCGGCTATCTGGACAAGCTGGGACTGGGCTACTCCGAACTGAGCAAGATAAACCCCAAAATTGTCATGACGTCTATCACACCCTATGGACAAACTGGCCCTTATAGCACATTCAACTCTCCTGACCTTATCACCATGTCCATGGCTGGGTATACCTTTATCTGCGGCGATTCCGACCGGCCGCCGGTGCGCTTCAGCAGCGATCAGTCTTACCTCCAGTCCAGTTTACAGGCGACAGTGGGCACTCTGATCGCCCACTACTACAGAGAGCTTTCCGGCGAGGGACAGCATGTGGATGTCTCCATGCAGGAGTCCATGATATGGACGCTTTGCTATGCCCCGCACGACTGGTATCTACTCAGGCAGATACTCCACACCAGAGAAGGCAGCTTCTGGAGACGGCTCGGAGTTACTTACCGCCTCATCTGGCCCTGCAAGGACGGCTACGTCTGCTATCGCTTGCTCATGGCGCAGCCAGGTGCGGAGGTGATGAACGACCTTATAGCTTCGATGAACAAAGAGGGGCTGGGGGAGAATATGAAGGGCATCAGTTGGACTACCCTTAGCTTCACCGAAGTCCCCCAGGAACAAATCAACGAATGGGAAGCTGAGATAGGCAAGTATTTCCTCCTCCACACCAAGCGGGAACTCCACGAGGAGGCTGTAAGGCAAAAGAACGTGATCCAGCCGGTGAACGATGCCAAGGACCTCTATGAATCACCTCAACTCGCCGCCAGGGACTTCTGGGTTCAGATAAGACACCCCGAGCTGAGGACTTCCATAACCTATCCCGGCCCTTACTTCAAGTCAACCGAGACAATGTGGCAAAAGGGCCACCGCGCTCCTTTCATCGGCGAGCATAATGACGAGATATACGAGAAGGAATTGGGATTCACCGTAGAGCAACTCGCCATCCTGAAAAAAGAGAATGTCATCTGACTTATTTGTGGACAGGGGAGTCCAGAGGGGCAAAGCCCCTCTGGCAGGGGTCTGGGGGTGTCCCCCAGCTTCTAAAGTCCCCCAAGAATGGGGGACATAGGGGGTTGAAAAGTAATTAATTAGGCAGCCTCTTAATTTGAGATTCGAGGTGAAAGGGGAATCTAAATGAAGACGAAATACGCTTTGGAAGGACTTAAAGTTGTAGACTTCTCCTGGGTTTTCACCGGCCCTATCGTAACCAAGTATCTCGGCGACCATGGCGCCGAGGTCATCAAAATTGAATCCGCCACCAGGCCCGACGGCACCAGGCTGATGACACCGTTCAGGCCCGGAGCCATGGGATTAAATGCCAGCGGCGTTTTCGCTAACTTCAACTCCAGCAAATACAGCATCAACATAAACCTGCGCGAGCCCCGCGGCAAAGAGGTGGTGAAGAAGCTGGTGGAGCGCGCTGACATCGTCCTGGAAACCTTCGGCCCCGGCGTGATGACTAAACTGAAGCTGGATTACGACGAGCTGAAGCAGGTGAAGTCCGACATCATCATGCTCAGCATGACCATGGTCGGCCAGTACGGGCCCCATTCCCAGCAGCCTTCCTTCGGCCAGGTCCTGCAGGCTACCAACGGCTTCGTGCAGCTCCTGGGCTGGCCCGACCGGCCGCCTTCCTTGCCCGTAGCCGCCTATACCGACTTCATCGCGCCGTGGTACGTCCTCATCGCCCTGATGGCAGCACTGGACTTCCGACGCCGCACCGGCAAGGGACAGTACATAGACCTGGCCATGCTGGAGGCCAGCGTGCACCTGGCTGCTCCGGTGGTTATGGACTATACGGTCAATGGCAGAATACAGAACCGCATGGGCAACCGCAACCCGGGCTATGCCCCTCACGGTGTATATCCCTGCAAAGGCGAGGAAAGGTGGGTTGCCATAGCCGTAGCTGCCGACAAGGAGTGGCAAGCATTATGTAATGTAATGGGCAACCCCGATTGGACTAAATCCCCCAAGTTCGACACCATGTTGCACAGGACTGAGAACCAGGAGGAGTTGGACAGGCTGATGGGGAAGTGGACCATCAACTTCACCCCCGAAGAGATAATGTCCAGGCTGCAGGCGGCGGGTGTAGCCGCAGGGGTGCTCCAGAATGGTGAAGACCTCGTAGACAAAGACCCGCAACTTAAACTGCGGCAGCACTTCGTGGAAATGGACCATCCGGAGATGGGCAAACACCTCACCGAGCGGCCGCCCTTCCGGCTGTCCCAAACGCCCTCGGAGCCCCAGAGACCCTTCCCCTCCTTCGGAGAGCACACAGAGTACGTCTGCAAAGAGATACTGAAGATGGGCGATGCCGAGTTCGCCGAACTTATCGGCGC
>JBBIRL010000103.1:0-7319 GCA_037441825.1 Dehalococcoidia bacterium
GATGCAGTGGGTGAAGCGGATTTTGTCCTTCTGATAGGTGAGCCCGGCGAAATTCAGGTGCTGGAAAACATAGGGCGTGCGGCATGAGGCACTCGATGTCGCTTTACTCCATCTGCGGCTGAAAGCTTTCTCTTCTTCTTTGGTGATAGAGGGATGCTGTACCAGTGACACGCTGTGGGATATGCGAAGCGAATCTATGTAATCTATCATTCTGGCGACGTATTCGTAGTCGCCCAGACCTGTCAGTCTCTTCCTGGTCTCCACCGAAGCCCCGTTTGCCGAGATGTTGAGATGGAATTGGGGCACTTCCGCAAGTTTTCTGATTATCTCCTCTGTCAGCTTGCTGCCATTGGTATAAAGGTGAATCTCGGTTTCAGGCAAAGCTGCGCGCGCCTCTTTTATGCGGTCAACCATCTGCAGGTCGAGGAATGGCTCGCCGGTGAGCATGGGGATGAAGGTTTTGGGAGGCGGGTCGAGCTTGGCGGCATCCCTCAGAATCTTGGTATAGAGCTTATCGGACATAGTGCCGTGCTTTTTGATCTGGTCATAGACACAGAAGATGCAGCGGGCGTTGCAGTAGTTCGTGGTCTCAACCTGAAGCACTTCAAGCATTTACTTGCTTTCCGGGGAGTCCCTTTTTCTTGGTCAATATCGCGATATGGCTTTGTTTTATCTCGTGGACTTCGCTTATCTCGTCATTATGCTTATATATTAAACCATCAATAGCCTCGGTGACCTCCGGCAAATCGAAATTGTAGTCGTGGAAGCCGACGCTGCCTCCCGGGACAAGGTTATGCCAGATGAGATTGAAGTCATTTATCACATAGTCGGGCTGGTGGTTGCCATCGATGAAGCCTAAGACGAACTTCTGCCCCCTGGGAAATCGAACCCTCTTTGAGTCCTTATTGATGGTTACTATGTTATCGAAACCATTCGTAGCTTGTTGATAGACATCCCACTGTGAGCGTCCCTGGAGAAACGCCTGGTAGATGTCACACATTTTGACCCCGTTTTTGTCCGGAGTTTTATCACGCCTGGGGTCGAAAATATCAATGGCGTACACCTTCTTGCCATATTTTACGGCAAATTTAGCCAGCTTGGCGGTGCCGCCGCCCATGAAGGCGCCGATTTCGATGATGTCCCCCTCAAGCTTATGCAATCTGCGTTTCTTCATAAAGTCAATCAAGACTTCATAGCCCACAAAGTCATTATCTGCGCTTGCTGCCGCCGGTTTTTCGGGAACTTTTTTAGAATCAGGCATGAATTTACCTCAAACTCAAGACAAAGCTGCAATCGCTAATATCAAAGCCGCTGATGTCCAGGTCGCCCTCTCCTCATCCGGGGGACATGCTACCTTTTCGGGGAACTTTATCCCCCGGCAGAAGCCGGGCTTATCATCTCGAAGCTTCAGAGTCCAATCAAACAGCATCCTTGCTCTCTCGTGCTCACCTATGAGCACTAACGCTATAATCAGCTCGGAGGTCTCGGCTACTGCGGTAGTATCCTCGTCGACAGCGACCCTGCATCCCCAGTTTGCGATGATAAAATCGTTCCATTCTCTATTGATGCGCCCTCTGGCCTCTTTGCCCTTGAGTACCCCTGTGAGGACAGGGTAAAACCAGTTCATGGCATAGCGCCGCTTGTTCTCATCCATCTTGTCGAACAGCTCGGGAAGCTCCCTCATCGCTTTAAGGAGCTTATTGCCTGCTTCCTTCCAGTCCGGCCTTTTTATTCTCAGTGTTTTCGCAATGTTTACGCCATTATTAATACTATGCCAGATACAACTTGATGAAGTGAGTATGGCTCCCGGCCATGCTTTGCCCGCCGGGCTTACTGCCCAGAAGACTTCGCCGGTGGGCTGCTGCAAGTTTAGGGCGAAATCTATCGCCTTCTCCACCATCGGCCACATCTTTTGCATAAAGCCTACGTCTTTGGTAGCCAGATAGTGAAACCATATCCCTATCGCTATATAGGAGGCGAAGTTGGCGTCCCTGGTCTGGTCATCCTGCTTTACCTGCGGGTAGCTGGAGTACCAACTGCCGTCGGGGTTCTGCGTATCACGCGACCATTTATAAGCCTTCACAGTCTCATCGAATCTGCCGGCGAGATCCAGAGCAATAGCGCATTCCACATGGTCCCAGGGGTCTGTGATCGCGCCTTGATACCAGGGGATGGCTCCGGAGGGAAGCTGCTGGCTGATAATAAAGTCCGCTTGGCTTCGGACTAGCCTTTGAAGATTGTCCTGGTTTACCTTTGGTAGAAGCCCCATTACTTTGAATAGGTTAGCAAACACGAAGAGTGTTGTCAACACGAAGAAAAGTTTATAATATCAAACAAACTCTACCGCAAGGACGCCTGACTTTCGACATCACTATGGATAAGGCTATAGTTACTACAAGCTGGGACGACGGTCATCCTCTGGATTTGAAACTGGCCGAGTTGCTGAAGAAGTATGATGTCCCGGCCACTTTCTATATCCCCATATCGTATGCAAAAAGAGGCTGCATGGACTCTCAGCAGATTCGCGAAATTGCCGAGAAATTTGACGTTGGTGGACATAGTTATCATCATATCAGGTTGACCGAAATCTCCCCCGAGGCGGCTGAAAGGGAGTTAAACGATGGTAAGAAAGAGCTGCAAGAGACAACGGGCAAGGAAGTCATCTCCCTCTCCTATCCCTATGGTAACTTCAACAATGGATTAATCAGAGCAGCCAGGGATGCCGGGTTCATCGGTGCCAGGACGGTGATGTTGCTTACCAGGACCGTAAGAGACCCGTTCCGGGAAGGCACCACGGTCAACGCTGGAAATTGGTGGTTTACTCACTATATGTTGCATTCCTTAGCCTCGCGAGACATTAAATTGTTCAACTTTGTGCTGAGGAAAAATCTGTTTTTCAAGTCCTGGGACCGCATAGCGATAGAGACGCTCAATTTTGTAGCGGAGAATGGCGGTATCTGGCATCTCTGGGGCCATTCCTGGGAAGTTGAGGAAAATAAGGACTGGGCAAAACTAGAGGGAATATTTCACATATTAGGCTCGCTATCCAAGGAGATAAAAAGGATGGATAATAGCCAGTTGCTAAAGATGTGCGCTGGAAAGGGATAAGCGCGTAAGCACTATGGATAGGGGAATAGATGTGGTGGTCGGTGCCCTAATCTATCGTCAGGGTGCATATATCGTAGATAAGTTTCTGGCTAATCAAAAAGAGATCCAGCGAGTATATCCTTCGTCAGAGCTGGTTCTTGCTACCAATGAAAGCGATTTTGTTCAGGAGTTGGAGCGGCTTCTTAGCCATTGGGGGTTGAGGGGTAGGGTCATTCTTTATGATACTATAAAGCCGGAATACGCACGAAGCAAGGTGTGGAATATAGCATGCGGCAGAGAGGCTATACGGCGCTACACCCTATCGCAACCCGAAGTGAGGCGCTTTCTATCTCTGGACTCAGATTTGATTTGTGATGCCAATATTATAGAGATAATGGAGAAGGAGATCCGAGGCCATGACATTGTATTCAACGGGTGTCCGCTTCGCGATTATGGGATAGGACTGGCGGGCGCGGGATGCGTCATGATTAATAGAAGCGTCCTGGAGCAGATTAGATTCAGATGTGTCGAATTTAAGAATGGTGATGTCATGTTCGAGGACAATCTACTCGAACTTGATTCATTCAGGCTGAGAAGCAGGATCAAGAGAGGATTCCTTCTTCACGTTAGCCATTACAAGAGTGCAAATGAAGCCAGGAATATTGAGCCCCACCCGGTGAGTTTATATCAGAGGATAACAACTTCGGTATTAGTCCGATATGTGCTTATTAGGGCTAGCTTCGTAGTCAAGCGTAATATCCCCTGGAGGTTGAAGGTTATCGCCGACAAGCTGCGTGGCGACGTGTGGTGAGGCACGCAAAGGCGATATTATTTCGGACCGCAGCTTGGGCAGGCTTGTCTAAGGAGGAATAAATCAGGCTACATGGTCGAAATTAGATTGGTAAAACACTCTGAGGGTATGGAGCAACTCACTAATTTATTCCGTTTATGTTTCGATAATGAAGATATGACGGTGGAAGTCTGGGATTGGAAACATCTGCAGAATCACTTGGCCTCCTCTGATCCTGAAGTTATCGTGGCGGTGGACGACGGCAAGATTGTAGGGGCCAGGCCCTTTCTCCCTGCTGAGATGTGGCTGGGAAATAATAAAGTAAAGGCCGCGCAGCACTGCGATACTATGGTACATCCTGACTATCAGGGAAAAGGGATATTCAACCGAATGGGGCAATTCGCTGTCAAGTACCTCAAGGATAGCGGCTACGCCCTATCTTATGGTTTCCCTGGTCCGATGTCGCGTCCGGGGTTTTTGAAGCAGGGCTACAGGATAGTGGCTGATACGGAGAATATGTTTCGAGTAGTCCATCCTCAGAAGCTATTGTCACACAAGCTGGGTAACAAACCCCTCGCCGCAGGGCTGGGGTTTCTCTACGATATACTTCTGAACTCCGAGACGAAAAAACCTACCCGATTGTCAGATTCATTCCAGGTTGAAGTATTCGACCGATTTACCGATGACCTTAAGGATGTCGATGACCTGAGAGATAAATCAGGTATAAATCTGGTGAGAAGTGAAAAGTACCTGCGGTGGCGCTTCGATAAGAATCCGGACCACAATTACAGGTATGTTATAGCTAAAAGAGAGGGGAAGCTGTGGGGATATGCAGTGGTTAGTATGCAGCAGCAATCGAATGGCTTGGTTAACGGTCTTATAGCGGACTATCTGGTAAAGAATAAAGACCTCGCCTGTTTCCGGGTGCTCATAGATAAATGTCTGAACGAGTTGGGAAAATCGGAATCTGACATTCTTCTGGTCTGGGCGTTCAGCGAACCGCAGCTCCGAAAGGAATTATTGACGCACTTTGGTCTTAAGTCCTCGGTCAAGTTCCCTTACAGCAGAATGTTTGGTTATGCGTATCTCGAAGCCATGCTGATAGATGAAAACCTGGCCCAGGGCGTCGATATCTATGATAGGAACAATTGGCGGGTGACACACGCTTACGCGGATACTACGTAAGCAACTTCTTATTGCGGGATGGTTCTATTTCTCTCATAATCTCAGATTCCACCTTGGACCATTTCCCCAGCGAGGCAGAAATTGTTATTGCTTTCAAGGAGTTGGGGCGTGCTCTGCGGCCTGTCGGGGTTCTCATCTTGACTTTTGACAACAGTAGCAATCTAACTCACCCTCCTTACATAATATTTCGTCTCTGGATGAGGCTGGGCCTTTCCCAGTATCTCAGCTCAGAGAAGCTGAAACTTTTTGCGAAGATGGGAAAAACTACGGGGAAATGGATGTTGCAAAGTGCATTTCTGTGCCCTCGAAAAACCTGGTTATGCAAGAAAAAGTGAAGACTTTAGCCCCGTATATAGTTCTACCTGCAACATGGGATGAATACTTCCGCTCGTTAAGCCTGAACCGGAGGCATATACTCCATCGGAAATTACGCTCTCTCGAAAAGGCGCACACTGTTGAGTTTCGAGATTGTCCTCAGTACAATCTCGATAATATGTTAAGCCGATTTATTGAACTCCACGAAAGACGATGGCGTTCCGCTCATGTCAGCGGCGTGTTCTCCGATTCCAAGATGGAGGGGTTCTACAGAGATATAGCGGCCCAATTTCTCAAGAAGGGATGGTTACAGTTCTCCTGTCTGTTCGTGGACAGTGAAGTTGCATCGGCAGAATACGCCTTTGTCTATAATCAGAAGTTCTATTGCGTTACCTTTGCCCGTGATATCGGCTATTCTGAATACAGCTTGGGCCATCTGCATCAGATGTTTCTGATAAAACAAGCGATCGAGAAGGGGCTTCGGGAGTATGACTTCCTCAGAGGCGACGAGCCGTATAAGTTCCACTGGACCGAATCATCCAGGAGATACATAAATCTTGTGATAGGCAAGAAAGGCCCTTGTTCCGGCCTGCGACTCAAGCTCATACGGGCATTCCTGCGCTTGTATGAGGTAAAACAATACAGCTTGAAGGAAATATACTACATTTACTTGATGAGGAAAAGGGAAGCTAAACAGAGAAAGAGGATGGGGTTGTAAGTTTCAGTTTAGTGATTGAAAATAAGAGAATATTAGCGAGTTTCACACCCGCCCGTTAGACCCCGTTAATTATGGCGCCTTCATGAACTGCACGACAAGCTTGCCGAACACCGGCGAAACTAAGTAGCGCATAAATGGCAGGAATAATGTAGAGTACCGCCTGGTCAACCCCTTGGCATAGTCCCTGAGATAATCGGCAAACGTCTTTTGCTGGTATTTGAGAAGCTCTTGGGATTTGGTAGTGTCGTACCAGTCCAGGCAATAGGGCTCCTGAGTGAATTTCTTGGCCGGCGGCAGAGGCAATCCCATAACGCCCATAATATTGCCTACCATATCCCGGTATGACATCCTTTGCTCGGGCCCGCCGCTGATGACCAGCGTGTTTCCCTTTACGGCATCGAAATACTTGACGGCATTGAGTATTGCCACAGCAAGGTCATCGGGATGGCAGAACTCGACACGGGTGTCCAGAGGCATACAGAACATGCGTTTGAGGTCGCTCACTTCGAAATCGAAGTACATGATTGCAGTCAGACGCAGTATTAGGTAGTCAATCCCAGACTCTTTGATAGCATTCTCAGCCTTGAACTTGGTCTCGGGATAAGCGCCTTTGGGATGGGGGACAGCCTTGTCCACAGAGATGGGTTCGGTGGCATCGGGAGAGGGGCCGAATACTGTTACCGATGAAGTGAAAATGAAGGGGATATGTCCGCCTTTTTCCTTTATCAGGTCAACCAGTATCTTGGTTCCCCCGACATTGACCCTGGCGCATAGCTCGGGCTTCTCGTCAGCTAGAGGAGGTAGGATACCAGCCATATGTACTACTGCATCTACTCCTTCTATCGCCTTTCTTACTGAGTCCGGCTTCGTGATGTCTCCCCAGATGATTTCAGCTTTACTTCCGAGTCTCTTGATGCTCTCCCGGTTGCGAGGGGTATCCAGGTCGAAAACTCGCACCTGTAATCCGTCATTTAAAAATTCTTTGCAAACATTTATTCCCAAACGGCCCGCCCCACCCGTTACCAGCACACGCATTCCACGCCTCCTGCTTATCGTTTTGAGTTAGCTTTTCTAGTTATATCTTGCCTTTCAAGACCCCTCTAAGCTGAGTCCGATCTGAGGCCTGTTCACTGAGGTCTTCTCATGCACTGCGAAGTCCGCGCCTGTAAGTTCCGTGACTATCGTTGATTGTCCCCTGTGAACTCGGGCTGTTACGTATTTGCC
>JBBIRL010000104.1:0-5906 GCA_037441825.1 Dehalococcoidia bacterium
GAAAATAACAGAGCAAGATTTGGGAAAAGCTATAGAGCTATACAACACAAACCGAAGGTTGATGAAGCAGGTCTATGAGTTCAGAAAGAAAGAAGAACCACCTATCACTGGAGCCGAGTGCATGGAAATGGTCGTAGCCAGCCAGTTGATGGATGTAGAGGAGCATAATAAGCTGCTGGAACAATTGCTCAAGGAGCTGCCCACCAGAAAGCTCAACCGCAATGTTGGGGTACGCCTGATGATGGTAGGCAGCGAGATGGATGACATCGTGTTCGTCAAGATGATGGAGACACTTAACTGCACTGTCGTTATTGACGAACACTGCACCGGAAGCCGCTACTTCTGGGACGAGGTCAAGCCCGGAAAAGACCACGTGGCAGCCATCGCAGAACGCTATGTCGACCGCTGGCAATGTCCTGCCGTGGCCGCTGAATTCAAACCCAGGGCCGACCGCATACTGAAAAATGCCAAGGACTGGAAAGTTCAGGGCGCTCTCGTCTACCAGCAGAAATTCTGCGACCCGCATGAGTTCGATATCCCCACTCTCCTCAAAATGTTCAAGGATAATAATATCCCAACCCTTGTACTCGAGTTCGACGTCACCATCCCCTTCGGTCAGTTCCGCACCAGAATCGAGGCCTTCCTAGAGATGCTTGAGCTGGAGCTGGTATAAACGACGTCGACCCTATATGTAAACTAAATGGAGGCGAACGATCATGACAACCAGGACCAAATACAAGACCGCGCCTTTGAAATGCTGGCAAAAAGGCAAGGAACTAAGGCTTGAGGCTTACAATGATTTAGCCACAGGACACGAGCAGGGAAAACTTCTGGTCCTGGGCTGCGCTGCAACCCCTTACGGTATGCTGGCAGGACTGGGGGACTTCGTATTCCTGGCTGGAGAACCATATGGGGCCAGCGTGGCAGCCGACCCTCCGGTCTCTATTCCTGCAATGGAGACTTACGAGGCTAAAGGCTATGCCCGCGATATGTGCGGATACATGCGCAACTTCCTGGGCACCATGTTCCAGGACAAGTACTACTTCACAGGAGGCCCGTTCCCTAAATTCGACTTCGCCTGGAGCGTTCGCCACTGCCCGGCAGGCCATCCCAAGTGGCACCAGATTGTTTCCGAGTACCAGGGCATTCCCATGAACTATATAGATGACGAGACAATGTTGGCTATCGATGGCGACCAGCAGGCCAGGATAGACTATGTAGCAGGCCAGTACCTGGACAGCATCGAATGGATGGAGAAGATCACCAAGAGAAAATACGACGATGAAAAGGGCATCGAGGCGATGCGCAACTATTTCATCAACGAAGCACTATGGGGGGAAATAAACCTGCTCAACGGCGCTATCCCCGCTCCTATAGATATTAAGAGCATGTTCGCTCTAATGCCCATCTCTATGCTCAGAAGGCACGAAAAGGTTGCCACCGAGTTCCTCACGGAGCTCAGGGATGAGTTGAAAGAGCGTATAGCCGATAAGATAGCGGCTGTTCCCAACGAGAGATATAGAATGTGCATGCTCACGCCTCCGCCCTGGAGCTTCCTCAAGGTATTCCGCTACCTTGAGAACTATGGCGTCGTCTTCGTCGGCACCTATGTATATCTGATTAACTCAGGCGAGGTTAAATTCCTTTATGACGAAGGCAAGGTAGTACCAGCCATCCCTCCTGAAAAGCGCCCTGGCTGGAAAACCATGAAGAACAGAGAAGACCTGTGCAGAACCGTAGCACGATGGCGGGCTGAGCACCCGTTCCAGTCTCACCTGGATACGAGAAAGAAGGAATACGTCATCATGTTCAAACACTGGAAGGCAAATGCGTATCTGCTGCTGATAAATCGCGGCTGCGTGCCCATGACCACCAGCATGTACGACTTCCAGCGTGACCTCAACAAACAGGGCATTCCAACATCAATGTTCGAAGGTAACTTCGCCGATTGCAGAGATATCGATGAGACAGGAGTGCTCGATCGCCTGGAGACCTTCCTCGAAGGACAAGGGATACAAAAAATACAGGACATATGATACTGAGTAGCTATCATCAACGAATGAAACAATGGCAATGAGGTGAGAGCGAAATGATAACAGCAGGCATCGACGTAGGGGCCAAAACAATAAAGGCAGTTATCGTCAAAGATAACAAAATCGTGGCCCGCAGCATAAACCCAACCGGCTTCGAGCCAGTGGAAACAGCCGAGAAAACCCTGGAGGAGGCAGTCAAACAAGCCGGCATATCGCGGAAGGACATCAAGAAGATTTTCACTACTGGCGCCGGGCGAAAGAGCATCCCCTTTGCTGACAATAATATTACTGAGGTTACTGCCGATGCCAAGGGTACGAACTACCTCCTTCCATCAGTGAGGACAATTGTGGATATCGGCGCCGAGGAGGCCCGCGGCATAAGCAGTGATGCCAGTGGCAAGGTGCTGGATTTTTCCAAGAATGACAAATGCGCTGCCGGTGCCGGTGCCTTTGTTGAGAGCATGTCCAGGGCATTAGAGCTAACCGTACCACTGATGATCGAGATCTCACACAAATCAACTAAGGAAGCGCCGATAAATGCGACTTGCGCTGTTTTCGCCGAATCCGAGGTGGTATCGTTAATCCACACAAAGATAGAGAAGGCCGATATCGCCCATGCTGTCCACGATGCCATCGCCTCCAGGGTATGCTCTATGGTGCGCAGGATACCGATAGAGAAGGATGTAGCTCTAATCGGCGGGGTGGCTAACAATACCGCTATTGTCGAAGCTATGAAGAAACATCTCGGTGTCGAGATAAAGGTCCCGGAGAAACCCGAGTACGTGAGTGCTCTGGGAGCCGCTCTTTTGGCGGCAGCTTAGCTGAGAAAGGAAAAGAGCGAAATGACAACTGAGTTCTATAGATGGACGGAAAACTCCTGGAAATCGCCTGATATAGACTGGCGCAAGGGACAGACAGTCACCTGCGGGATCGATGTCGGCTCGGTGAGTTCTCAGGCAGTGATCCTGGTTGATGATAAGATATACGCCTTCTGCAACACACGCACCGGGTCCAATAGCCCCGACAGCGCCAATAAAGCCCTGAGCATATCACTTAAGGACACGGGCATGAAGCCAGAGGATATACAATTCATTGTGGGCACAGGATACGGTAGAGTCAACATTCCCATGGCCAAAAAGGCGATAACTGAGATTGCCTGCCACGCCCGAGGAGCAAACTATATGGGCGGGCCTACAGTGAAGACGATACTGGACATGGGCGGACAGGACCTGAAAGGCATACACTGCGATGAAAAGGGCAAAGTCACCCAATTCTTGATGAACGATAAATGCGCCGCAGGCACGGGCCGCGGCATGGAAGTGATGGCCGAGCTATTACAGGTCCCCATAGTAGACGTAGGGAAAATGTCCCTGGATGTTAAAGATGAGCCGGAGCCGGTGAGCAGCACCTGCGTCATCTTCGCCAAATCCGAGGCTATCGGCTTGCTGCGCAGTGGCTGGACTAAGAACATGGTGCTCGCCGCTTATTGTTCTGCCATGGCCCACAGAGTAGTCGGCCTTCTCGAACGCATAGGAGTAGAGAAAGAATTCGTGATCACCGGTGGCATCGCTAAGAATATCGGCGTTGTCAGCAGAATAGAGAAGGAATTAGGGCTCAAGGTGAAACCGTTGAGTCCCGACCCGCAAATCGCTGGCGGTTTAGGCGCTGCCATCTTTGCCAGAGACCTCCTGCTAAAGTCCCGAAAGGCAGCCTGATGGGAGTAAAATGTTCAGTTGGCTTCTGAGAAAGCTATGGGTAATGCCCGGCTATATTGCCAACTACGGTTATACCGATGGCTCAGGAGACTGGTACATCGTCGTCGACAGCGATAAGTGCGATGGATGCGGTAAATGCGTGGAGGCATGCCCCAAGAATGTTCTGGAAGTCATAGTCGATGACTATGACGACAAGGTCGTCGCAATAAGGAAGGAACATCACAAGAACATTAAATATGTCTGCGCTCAATGCAAGCCGGTGAGCGGTCCCAGAGATGTCAGGTGCCAGAAGGCTTGTCCAAGCGGAGCCATTACCCATTCCTGGTAGATGCCAATGGTGTTTCATGTTTGACAGGTAAAAGCCTCTGATGTAAACTGAGTCAGTTATTCCGGGAATGGGACGCGCTGGTGGGTAACAATACCGATAACGCAGGGCCACGTTAGCAACAGCGTGGCTCTTCATTTTGAGGCTTAGAGTTCTCCACAATCAAAAGGAGCTACAAGGTTGTTAAGAGACATCGACCCAGAGGTTGCCGCTGCTATTGAACAAGATGAACAGCGACAGCGGTACACCATCAACCTCATTGCCTCAGAAAACTACGCCTCACGCGCAGTGCTCGAGGTACAAGGCTCCGTGCTCACGAATAAGTACGCTGAGGGTTACCCGGGCAAGCGATACTATGGCGGCTGCCAGAATGTAGACCTGGCCGAAAAGCTAGCTATAGAACGGGTAAAGAAGCTCTTTAATGCCGAACATGCCAATGTCCAACCACACAGCGGAACGCAGGCCAATATGGCAGCCTACTTTGCCCTGCTGGAATATGGCGACACGGTCCTGGCAATGAGCTTGCCTAACGGCGGACACCTTACCCACGGGAGCAAGATTAACTTCTCGGGCAGGTTCTACAAGTTCGTCACCTATGGCGTCGATAAAGAGACGGAAACAATAGACTACGACCAGGTAGAGAAACTCGCTCTGGCAAATAAGCCCAAGCTTATCGTGGCGGGCGCCAGTTCCTATCCCAGAATAATAGATTTTAAAAGGTTCCGACAGATAGCTGACAAGATAGGTGCTAAACTCGTTGTAGACATGGCCCACCCGGCAGGACTGATTGCCGCCGGTTTGCATCCTTCACCGGTACCATATGCCGAGGTGGTCACCTCCACCACCCACAAGACATTGCGCGGTCCTAGAGGCGGGTTTATCCTCTGCCAGGCTAAATTTGCTTCGATCATAGATAGCAACTTATTTCCCGGAGTCCAGGGCGGTCCTCTCATGCATGTCGTAGCTGCAAAGGCGGTTGCCTTCCACGAGGCGATGCAGCCTGATTTTGTTTCCTATCAGAAGGCTGTGCTCCGAAATGCCAGGGTTATGGCCAGCGAATTGGGGCGTTTGGGGCTGCGACTGGTTTCAGGGGGGACAGACACCCATCTCCTCCTGGTAGACCTCTCGCCTATCGGCATGACAGGCAGGGCAGCCGAGAAAGCACTTGACGCCGTGGGGATAACGGTGAATAAGAACGTCATCCCCTTCGACACCCAGCCTGCACAAACTACCAGCGGCATCAGATTAGGCACGCCGGCGATTACCAGCCGTGGGTTCGAGGACAAGGAGATAAAATTAATCGCTCGTCTCATTGTCAGAGTTCTTTCCAACCCGGGCAACGAGAACATAAATAATGAGGTCCGGCAACAGGTCAATGAGATATGCAATAAATTCCCGGTGCCTGGCATTACCGAGTAGCACACAGGTATCAGGGGAGTTGAAAAAAACGTTTATGCTCCCCTTCAGTGCAATAACTTGCTGTCGAATACCCTGCGTGGTATAATTAACAAAATTAAAATCTTGGTTTAAACCAGGCTTGATTAATTAAGGAGTATGCATTTGCGCGACTATGAGCTTATTGTGATCGTCAGCCCGGATGTTCCCGAGGAGGAACTCCCCACCCACCTAGACAAGATAAGCGAGTTCATTACTAATAAAGGCGGCTCTGTAACTGAGGTCGAACGTTGGGGGAAAAGGAAGTTAGCCTACCCTATAAATCATTTCAGAGAGGGAAATTATGTGCTGACCCGGTTCAAGCTCGAACCCGGCACGACTGCTGAACTGGAAGCCAATTTACGAATCTCAGAAAAGATTCTGCGCCATCTGCTGGTA
>JBBIRL010000104.1:5916-7137 GCA_037441825.1 Dehalococcoidia bacterium
GTGGGGTTGAATAAGGTGATAATTATCGGTAATGTGGGAACCGATCCTGAGATGCGCTTCACCCCTAACGGTAATCCGGTGACCTCGTTTTCCATCGCCACCGGCCGAACTTACACCACCCCTGAGGGTGAGCGGAAGCAGGAAACGGAATGGTTTAATGTAGTAACATGGAACAGGCTGGCTGAGCAGTGCAACCAGTTCTTGACCAAAGGGCGAATGGCATATGTCGAAGGCAGGCTGAGAACCCATTCCTGGGAAGGACAGGACGGGCAAAAGCACTGGCGTACTGAAATAATCGCCAATAGGGTGCTCTTCCTTGACAGACGTCCAGCAGGCACACTCCCCGAGGCAGGAGCTGAAGGCGGGTCCGATGAAGAGCTGGAACCAAGTGATATCCCCTTCTAAATTAGCGTGACCAAATAATTTCATAAATAAGAGAGTTCTGAATGCCAAAACCAAGAGGCCCGGTAACAAAAGATCGAGAAAGAAGTGGTAGAGGTAAGGGCAGATACATCCCCAAGAGAAAGGTCTGCCCTTTCTGCGCAGGCAGAGTAGCAACTATCAACTACAAGGATGTGCCTTCACTGCGCCGCTACATCTCAGACCGAGGCAGAATAGAGCCCAGACGCAGAACAGGTGTCTGCGCCAAACATCAGCGTACTCTGTGCGTCGCACTGAAACGGGCTCGGCATATCGCTTTATTGCCCTATACCTCGGAGCACATCCGCCAGAGCGGGGGAGCCAGCCCCAGAGAGCACTCCAATTAACCACAATCTGGCGAACCGCAGTTAGATAGTTTGACTTTGTAGCGGAGACTGTGTCTTGAGCAGGAAACTGAAGCCAGAACCCAAGCTCTCGGTTGCCAAGCGCCAACCTCCAAGGTGGCAACACGAGAGGAATTTGACACTTATTGTCTGGATAATCATCCCTCTGGTCATCGCACTGGCGTTAGGGCTGATGGGCTACTGGGGCTATGATACGTACGTCGCCGCCTGGACTCAACCCGTAGTTAAGATAGGCAATGAGACAATAGGTAATGCGACAACAGGCAATGTGATAAAAGGCAATGTGACTGTCCTGGACATGCGCTACTTTGTCAAAATGCTCCGGCTATACTCGTTGACCGGGGGGAATATCTCCTCAAGTTCATTTCCCTACCAGGTACTGCAACAGCTAGAGGACGACGAACTAGTAAGACAAGCAGCTCCAAGGCTGGGCATC
>JBBIRL010000105.1:0-7105 GCA_037441825.1 Dehalococcoidia bacterium
AGGGTCTCGTAACCCTTCGTTAGCATTGCGATGATTATCGCAACTAAGTACTAGCGGGAAGTGCAGAGGGGCGAAGCCCCTTTGCTGGGGGTATGGGGTATCTCCCCATCCTCAAAAGTCCCCCAAGATTGGGGGATACGGGGGGTTGAAAATTGATTAATAAACGTTCTTTCAAATTGGACTTGAAAAGCGATAATTTACTTTACATGGCTTTGCACTTTTGCTAAACTCTCACTGACTACAGTAACTCTTGAGGAGAGGTGCAAAATGGGGACAAGAGACTTTAGACATCATGAAACCAAGAAGCCCAAGAAAGGGGCCAAGAAGCCGCTGGTCTCGGAAGTGCTGTCTGCGCCGGTAACTGTTGAGGTTATTAAGGCGAAGGGGAAGAAGGAGAAGAGCACTTGGGAGGAGGAGAAAGGCGCTGAGGAAGGGAAGTAGTTTAATAGCAGCCTATAGACAATTGTATGGGGCGGGCAAGCTGCACGAGCGGGTGGAGCAGGCACTGGCGATTCTGGGAAATTGCAGAATCTGTCCTCGTCACTGCAAGGTGAATCGTCTCAAAGGGGAGTTGGGCAAGTGCAGCACTGGGAGGCAGGCAGTTGTGTCGAGCTTCGGGCCGCATTTTAGCGAAGAAGCTCCTCTGGTGGGTAGCGTCAACACTCATCTGAATGTGATGGCACAGTATCATCATTGTTTCAGGGCATTTGATATCCCCGAGCTGGCACGCTCTATCTCCAGGGAAGAATTTGTTGCGGCTATTGAAACCGCACGGAGCTACGGCCTTCACCGTTTAGACCGTATTGAGCCTCGTCCCTTTGCCGGCGTGCTCTGAGCTTCGTAGGGCATCTGTGGGGAGGGAATAGTGTCGGAGCAAGCATCTTTCAAAGCTATAGTGCATGGGCGCGTTCAGGGTGTTAATTTCCGTATTTTCGTAAAGGACCGCGCTAAAGCGCTGGGATTGAAAGGGTACGTAAAAAATTTATCGGGTGGCACAGCCGTTGAAGTTTGGGCAGAGGGGGAAAAAGCGAAGCTGGATGAGCTGCTTAAGCACCTCAAGGATGGGCCTTCTCGAGCCAGGGTGGAGCGTGTCGACGTGGAGTGGTCAGATTACATAGGGCGCTTTGACAACTTTCGGGTGAATTACTGAGTCTCCTCCTCTTCCGTCAAAGGGGCAGGCCTCAATCCATAGTATCGATCGTTGTCGAGGATGCGTTTCAGCTTAGGGATCGATAAGTCTCGCGCATTGTTAGTATCGCCCAGCCACTTCTGCAATTGTTCCTGCATTTGCCCTAGCTCCAGTGGTTGGTTACCGTTAGCGAGCAAAAGACGAAATATCATCTCCAGCAATGGCATATTCGGTGTGATAAAACCATCGCGTTTAGAGCAGCATTGTTTTATAGTGCGCAGTAAAGCAGCTTCCGATTTCGTCTTCTCCTTCTTGCGGGACGTCGGGCACAGGCGGCTTGCGGCGAGTGTGGCAAAGGAGCGCTCCTGCTGCTGGTACCAGTCCAAATCTATGAAGTAGCGAAGCTGTAGCTCAACATTATCTGAATCCTGCTCTGTAGTCATGGGCTACCCCCTTGTTTGGCTTGGACCTCTTCGATCAATTGAAGGTAAACTGTTGTTACCCCTGCAGCATCCGAAGCCTCAGAGTCCACCTCATAGGGTGTGCCAACGAATATTTTGCCATAGTCCTCGACCTTCCCCTGGAAATGGTCTTTGGCGCCGATGAATTTCTGGCGACCGTCTATTATACCCAGGTCGAATGGTAAGGTAAAGTATAAGTCAGCGATGGTATTGTCGATACCCAGGAGCTGCTCCACCCCGCGGAAGCCTTTTACCTCCTGCTGATACTTAGAGGCGGGCAGCAGACCCAGCAGGTTCCTGATGCTGAAACTGCCCTGTCCTGCCACCACTTTGAAAGGGGCAATGGTTATCAGAAAATCGCAGGACAATATGACGTTGGGTATCCAGAAAGTAGTCAGGACGAAGGGTTTGGCAAGGGGATTCTCCACTGCCACAGGGACACACTGGTCAACGTCCAGCATCATTGTATGGGGAAAATCGTAGCACAGTTCTTTATATATGGAATGCACTATTTCATCGCCAGCGCTTCCCTCGAGGAGCAGGATGTCGGCAGCGCTGACTTTTCTGATGCCGGCGATCACTGCTGCCAGTGTCTCCCGGCTTGTAGTTATAGGGTGAGGCCTGGAGCAACCGGCGCTCGGCTTTATCAAGATTCGGTGTGCGAATGCCACCTCCACCGGTGGTTCAAAGACAAAATTGGCTGCCTCGAAAATCATTCCTCGTCTTTCCTTCTGATCGAGATGTCAATGCTGGTAGCCTGTGAAACCTTTTTGAGCGCAGAGACCATGCCGAGCAATGTCCTGGTGATAATGCTTCGAACAAAGGGGTTGAGTGGTATCGGTTCCTCGTTAATAAAGAGCGCGACTGTGTCCTCCTTCTCCCTGGCGAAGAATCTCGTCTCAATGAGGTCGACCAGACCCGGCGCATCTTCCAGGCTATACTGGGGCGCATCTATTTTCAGTTTCTCATCCGTGGCAATCGCCAGCAGCTCCTCCTTCGTAGACAGCAAATCCGGGCCAAATTCTTTGCGGTGCACCTCGATTTTAGGTGCTTTGTCCTGTTTGAATCCCTCGGCCAGGATGATATCGAAGTCGAGTCCCATGAATCGTTGTAGCTCAGCCAGAGTGTGATCGTGGTCAACCCTCCTGATTATGGCGACCTTCTGGGGAGAGCTTATGGCCACGGTATCGCTTCCTGCCTGGGCGAATCTCCAGGTGTCTTTCCCTTCCTGGTCTATGTCAAAGCCGCTGGCGCTGTGCTTGATGGTAGCCACCCGATAGCTCCGGCTCTTAAGCTCAGTCACCAGCTTCTCCATGACATAGGTCTTGCCCACCCCGCTCTTACCGACAACGCATACTATGGGGACCATCTACATCTCCTCGTTCCAGTCAAGCATCTGCACCTGGACTTCCTCACCCGCCTCGATTGCCGCCTTGTCCTCGGGGACAATCATTAGCCCGTTGGCCTGCGCCATGGAGGTCAGTATGCCCGACCCCTGAGGTCCCACGAGGCGGGCGAGATACTGGCCGTCGCGTTTGGTTACCCTGACTCTGGCGAAGATACGTCGTCTATCCCCGTTAGCAATGCGGTCTTCACTCCTGGCTTTGATGGTGGGCTTAGCGAAGCCCTTCTTCCCCAGCATTTTCAGGATAGCAGGCCGTGCGAACTGCTCGAATGCTATCATAGAGCTTACCGGATTTCCGGGGAGACCCAGGTGCGGTATTTTTCTTTGACCCAGATGCAGCACTCCAAAAGCGAGTGGCTTCCCCGGCTTCATGCGCACTGTCCAGAAGGCTACCTCTCCCAGCCGCGCCAGGACGTCCTTGACTACATCGTATTCTCCCACGGATACTCCCGCGGAGGTTATGAGCAGGTCGGCACCACGCGCCTGTTTTATCTTATCCTCCAGAGCCTTGATGTTATCCCGGGCGATCCCCAGTATCCTGGGAACGCCGCCGTAGCGGCTTACCTGCGCAGCAAGGCTGTAGGTGTTGCTGTTGTATATCTTGCCCGGCGGCAGAGCCTCTTTAATGTCTACAAGCTCGTCTCCTGTCGCCAGTACAGCCACCACCGGGCGTCGGATAACGGAGACGACATCTCTTCCCAGGGAGGCCAGAACGCCTATCTCCTGAGGGCGGAGCACTGTCCCCGCCTTCAAGACCAGGCTGCCTCTGGAGATATCTTCCCCAGCCTGTCTGATGTTCAATCCCTTCGCTGCCTGACGCAGTATGCTTATCTCACTTAAGGGTTTCTTGGCTGCCTTGCGCTTTTCCTCATCGGTATCTTCGAACTGGACCACGGCGTCAGCGCCTTTAGGTATGGGCGCGCCGGTCATAATGCGTATGGCGGTGCCGGGCGTTACCTCCTCGCTGGCTATATAGCCGGCGGCTACCTCACCGATGATGCGAAGGATGCGCGGAGATGAAGAGCTGGCCCCCTTCGTGCTCTCAGCCCGCACTGCATAGCCGTCCATGGCGGAGTTGTCCAGCGGCGGTATATCTATATCCGAATGGATATCCTCTGCTAGGACATGCCCCAGGCTGTCCAGGATAAGCTCATCCTCCGGTTCGAGAACGTTAACATAGCTCAGGATTTTCTCCAGTGCTTCCTCAACCGATATCATGTCCCTGTATCCTCTGCATAGTCAGCTACTCTTAGCTCAAACTCTCTCATTGTATCTTATCTCGTGCTGCCAGCATTCTGGCTTTCTTCAGGTCGGCCTCGGTATTGATATTGAAAAAGCTCAAGCGCTCCGGGTCGAACCTGTCCATCTCCTCTTTTCCTAAATATCTTACTTTCACCGAATCGAAGAAACCTGTGATTTTGAGATTGCCTTGCTCAATCAGGTTCTTCATCGGCCCTGCGCAGTTCTTGGAGTACACGGCATGAAGCGGCTCCATCTGGTCGCCTATCCTCGGGATAACGACATCGAAACCGGGCGAGATATTGACCATATAGTGCAGCAAATCCAGGTTCAAAAAGGGCATATCGCAGGCAACAACCAGATTGAGAAAATTGGTAGAATGCACCAGCCCTGTATAGATGCCGATAAGGGAACCTTTCCCCGGGTAAAGGTCAACCACTGTTTTCGCTTCCGGATATGTATATAGGGATAGGGATGACCTTGCCTGCTTCTGCGAAATCACTATAAATATCTCTGGGCTCAGCGAACTCAAACTGCTTATGGCTCGCTCTATCAGGCTTTTTCCGGCAATCACCTCCGCGAGTTTTTCTCTTCCCAGGCGGGAGCTGCGGCCACCGGCGAGGACGATAGATGTTACAGTCAAATCGAAGCTGCCTGCTCCTGAAAGGCCAAAAATCTTCTCATTTATTGTATCACCTCAGTCAACCTTAAGTAAGACTTTTTAGCTATGGAAAATGTTCAGGACGGTGGAGTCATAGAGGTCTTGACTTGTGAAGGATGGGGGTGTCCTATGTCACCCTGAGCAGGGCAAAGGGTCTCCGAGATTCTTCTCCTTCACAGAAGGATCAGAATGACATAGATTATTCCTCATCCCAGGCGCCTTCTCCGATGAGGGGGACGAAGCGGCAGGCGCCCAGGTTTGTGCTCGCCGTTCCCTCTTTGCGCTTTATCACCTGTATCAAATCCTGTTCAAAGCGCGACCCGACCGGTATCACCAGCCGTCCTTCCACTGCCAGTTGGTCCAGGAGTCCCTGGGGCACCTTGGGCGCGCCGGCGGTAACTATTATGGCATCGTAGGGCGCTCCTTTGGGCCAGCCCAGGGTCTTTTCTGTGGGGTGGAATTCCACATTATTGTAGCCCAGCATGGTCAAAACATCTTTCGCTCTATCGAGCAGCCTCTGATGCCGTTCCACAGTGACCACCCAGCCCGCTAGCTCACAGAGAATGGCGGTCTGGTAGCCGCTGCCGGTGCCGACCTCCAGCACCTTATCCTTGTCTGTAATCTCCATAGCTTCGGTCATCAGGGCTACGATAAACGGCTGTGAGATAGTCTGCCCCATCTCGATGGGCAAAGGGATATTCTCATAGGCTGCATGCTGGCTGCTGTGGGGCACGAAAAGCTCGCGGGGTACACGGCTCATTGCGTCGAGCACCTTCTTGTCCCGTATCTCCTGGGACAGTTGGTGCATCAGTCTGAGCCGTGCGGTCTCCATGTCCATGGTCACAGCCTCGTCTTCCTTCAGGAATATACCACAAACCGCCGCCTCGGTCTACAGAAAGTGGGACATTTCGTTGACGTACAAATCGCGTGATAGTAGAATACAAGTATAGGTGTAACCGAAGGGGCACGGCACGCCGTGCCCCTCATAAGTTGCACGAAATCTTAAAGAGGAGTGCAGAGGGGCGTCCTGATGTCACCCTGAGCGGAGCGAAGGGTCTCCCGGATTCTTCCACTTCACGAAAGAGTCAGGATGACATATTGATGTTGGGAATTTAAAGGGCTGATATAAAGACCAATGAATAAACGAGCGGTATTATTTATCTCATGTTTGCTGGTCATCATATTCGGCGTGGTGATTCTGTCCTCTTGCATTGCACCTGCGGTCACAGCAGCGGAGGTGGAAGATGGGATATACACTCAGGTCAATAAACTCAGGCAGGATAACGGGCTTACCGCACTTACCAGGGACCCTGCTTTAGATACCTTGGCCAGGCAATTCGCCGCGAGCGAGCTTTCCAAAGATTTGGAAAATGCCACCGAGCTTCACTATTTGCTGCATAACTCGTGGTGGGTCTCCTACACAGGTGGTTCGCCCAGGCTTGTTCAGAATACTGCTCAAGAGCAGGTTGAGTACTGCTTTAAAAACAGCGACCTCAGGGAGGCGATGCTCAGAAGCGAGGCGAGGGCGACTGGAGTCGGAGTGGCTATTGTAGGGAATAAGGTCTATTACACCCAGGTCTTCGATGTGCTGAACGCCGCAGGCGGTAACGGCAGTCCTATCAGGCTTTATGAGAATCCTCAAGCCGTGGACGTATCGTGGGAGCAGGTCAAAGAGTTCGTCATGAATGATGATACCAATTCGCATGCCTACATCCCGGGCTCCTTTGTCTGCGCCGACTTCGCCGCCCTGCTTCACAACAGAGCAGAGGCCGTCGGAATAAAAACAGCTTATGTCAGCATTGATTTTAAAGAAGGCCCCGCGCATGCGCTGGACGCTTTCAATACCACGGACAGAGGACTGGTCTACATAGACTGCACAGGTCCCGGGTTCCAGTCTCCCACCTTCGGCGATGGTTCAGATGGGCAGGATGCCTATGCAGAGTACGATAAGGTGGCTTATGTCATGGTGGGGCGCGCTTATGGCCTCATAACGCTGGATAAAGCTACTGCTTTCGATTACGGGTTCTATGAGCAGTGGGCGCAGCAGTGGGCTGATTACGAAGCAAAGATTGCCTTGTACAACTCCGGTCATCTTACCTACAAAGAGCAGCAGGTTCTGAGGAATCAGATAGAGTCTCTGAGAGCCATTTTGGGTGATTATCGCTGGGAGCCGCTGGGTATTGTCACCAGAGTCGATGTACACTGGTGAT
>JBBIRL010000106.1:0-1292 GCA_037441825.1 Dehalococcoidia bacterium
CGGCTTCCTCACTGGCGACTTAGCCTGTGGAAAAGGCAGCTTGCAGGTTGTAGCCGCCGGTATCGGCATCGATGTCCAGCACTTCGCCGCAGAAGTAAAGCCCGCTGACCAGACGTGAAGCCATGGTGCGCGGGTCTACCTCCTTTAGCGAGACGCCGCCGGCAGTGACCATAGCAGCAGCCGGAGACAAAGGGCTTACGATGTTGAAACGCAGGGATTTGAGCAAGACAACTAACACTTTTCGCTCTTCGGAGCTAATTTGATTAACGGGTTTGTCAGGCGGAATGCCTGTCATTGCGACGAAAGGCTCCACCATCTTGCGGGGCAATAGGTCTGAGATGATGTGCTTAAAACCCAGCTTGCCGTGGAGTTCGAAGCCGTGTTGAAAAAGCTGGTGCAGTTGCTTCTCGCTGAGGTCGGGCTGAAGGTCGAGGGACACGCTCACGGGGCCTTTCTCCAGCGCATCGACTATGGCCAGGCTCATCTGCAAGGTTATGGGCCCGCTGATGCCGAAATGTGTGAATATCATCTTGCCCCTGCGGCTTTCGATGACAGGCCAGCGAGCTTTCCCGCGGCCTGTGCCGCGCCCCACATCGCCACTTGGTGTAAGAGATAGGTCAATCTCGTTAGCCTGGCACTGGTAAGCGGTCAGGCGAACGCTGCCAAGTCCGACGCCCTGTATACTTTTAGCAAGCCGGATTTCTCGGACAACGAGAGGAACCAGCGCAGGGCGTAATCTCGTTATGGTATGTCCTATGGCCTCAGCCATGCCATAGCCGTCGCCGGTGGAGCCGGTGCCGGGATATGAAGCGCCGCCGGTCGCCAGGATAACCGCTGCTGCGGGGTAGATACCTTGCTCTGTTTGTACACCTGTCACGCGCTTTCCCTGAACCTGTATCGCAGTTGCTCTGATGCCTGTGCGCATCTGTACTCCGTGGTCAGCCAGGTATCTCTGGAAGGCTTTCACCACATCGCGGGCATCGTCAGAGGCAGGAAATACCCGGCCATCAGGCTCGGTCCTGGTCTCCACGCCGTAACGTTTCAAAAAGGCCAGCAGGTCATCGCGAAAGTAACGGTGAAAAACGTTACGGAGAAAGCGCCCATTGGGGCCGTACATGGAAATGAAATCGTTTAATTCCCTGCTGTTGGTCAGGTTGCAGCGGGTCTGGCCGCTGATGAGGATTTTCTTGCCGGGGCGCTTCATCTTCTCTAAGAGCAGCACCTTGGCGCCCGACTCGGCCGCCCGCCCCGCAGCCATCATGCCGCTGGCCCCGGCCCCGATGACGATGACC
>JBBIRL010000106.1:1392-7048 GCA_037441825.1 Dehalococcoidia bacterium
GTTGGGCTTCAGGCCAGAGTGCCGCCGTCCAGGAATATGGTCTGGCCTGTAATATAGCTGGAAGCCTCGGAGGCAAGGAACAGGGCTGTACGCATAACATCCTCAGCCTCGGCCAGGCGGCCCAGCGGGATAGAGGCCTCCAGGGACTTGCATGCCTCGGGGTCTGCCCACAGGGGCTGGCTGAATGCAGTCTTGACCAGGTACGGGCCGATGGCATTGACGCGAATTTTATAAGCGGCCAGCTCGACCGCCAGAAGTTTAGTGAGCATGACCACCCCGGCCTTGGCTATGCTGTAGGCGCCCAGACCCGGCGCGGCTTTCGCGGCGCCCGTGGATACGATGTTGATTATGTTGCCGCTCTGTTTCCCCATCATGACCTTCGCCGCGGCCTGGCTGCACAGGAAGTAGCCCTTGAGGTCAACATTCATTACCTTGTCCCAGCCATCTTCTCGAAGGTCGACCAGAGGGCGCATAACATTGATGGCGGCATTATTGACCAGAATATCTACGGTGCCAAACTTGTTCAGCGTTTTCGCTACCATGTTATCCACCTCGCTTTTCACAGCGATATTGGTCTGGACCGCCAGGGCACGCCGTCCCAGCGCCTCAATCTCCTGAGCCGCCTTTTCCAGGTCGGGCATGGTGCGGCTGGCGACTACCACGTCAGCGCCAGCCTCGGCGAATCCCAGGGCGATGGCCTTGCCGATGCCCCTGCTTCCTCCGGTGACGATAGCCACCTTGCCCTTTAAGGAAAAGTTGGGGACGGTCATTTCCTGCCTCCTTCGATTCGCGAGATATAAAATCTCGCGCGATGAGTCTACGGTGAATATCTTTTGGGGATAATCTACGAAATTATGGCCTGACTGTCAATATCTATTTGGGGACGCGTAATCCCCCTTAAAGAAGGAGATTAGAGGCGTTCAGCAGAATGCCCTTACATTTCTAAGCAATCCGTCATGAACATTACAATGTTCGCCACCAAGAACGAAAATATTACCTCCCCTAACGAGGAGATATTCCCGTTCGTGGTGAGCCCTTCGTCAGGCTCAGGACAGGCCTGTCGAACCATGAACGTGGCTGATATGACCGTTCACCCTTCGACAAGCTCAGGGCGAACGGTAAAAATGGCTATTTTCGTGGCAATAAGCTAAGGACATTCCGTAGGGGCGAGGTCGCCTCGCCCTGGGCGCGGAAACCGCGCCCCTACAGGGCTAATCTCCCTCTTCCTTTGTTTCGGACAAGCTCATGCACCGCAGTGCAGGTCAAAGCGCTCTGCTGCCCGCCAAGGTTCAATTTTCCTGAGCCTGAGGAGAAATAAGAAGTAGCCGTAGGTTTTGCTATGAAGGTCCGGATTAGCCATCTTACTATGGGATTGTAGTCTGCCAGCAAATCTATCCTCTGAAAGACCTTCTCCAGGTGCAGATTCAACTCGAGGGACAAATCCTGGTCCTGGGCTTTTACTATGTGTCTCTCTGGAATTGCCAGCTTAGTAATAGGATCGAGCTTGATATCTGCCTTATCGAGGCTCCACTTACCGGATTCTGTGGTGAGATAGATAAACTTGGACGAATCATAAATAATCAGTGGTTTTACCCGGTCATCCTGGTATTTTTTGGTGGTAACGATGTCGGCAAAGATAATGGTGAATTCCTTATCGTAAACTCTACCCCAGTCCCAATGCCTGATAACATTCAGGGGATAGAAGTTAAGCCAGTTGTGGTCACGGTAGCCCAAACCATCTATGGCGAAGGTTTTTCCTCTCGTTTGGAACTTTCCCCGGGCATGGCCGCGCGGCTGGGGGACGACCCAGTACATGCACTTTGTCTCATCGCCGAAGCAGGCGTGGCTGGTGAAGCCTGCCATCCCGGAGTCGAGCTCCAGGTCGAGGGATGTTCCGCTGTCCTCGATATGAAGCGCGTAATGTGAAAGGTCTCCCTTAATGAAGTTCTTATCGATTCTTACCTCGCAGGATTCAGTGGAGGACTTGAATGCGGGGTAGGGGAACTTCTTCTCTATAGTGCGCTCTCTTCCATCCGGTTCGACATAGGTGGCTCTGACGCCTGTTAATACCCTGCGGGGCCGGGAAATATCGCCGGAAATATAAAATTGGCCCCTGACAATGCTGCCATCCCCGTTCATCACATCGAAGTACCACCATTCGATATAGTTTTTGTTTTGCAAGGGATGCCAGGCATCGTCGGCCTGGCCGATTATCATTGATTCGGGGATTTCCCTGTGCGTTTGCGCCGGATAAATTACGCTCATCGCTGCACCTCGCACGTTATTTCACATCCCCGCCTTTCCAGAGGTTGAAGCCTTTATTTCTTCTTTTTCTTGGGCTTTGCGGGAGTGCCTACCTGACGATAAAGGCGTCCTCCAACGACTGCAACGAGGTCGCTCATGCGCCCTTCCTTTGCTCTGGCATTGACAATCTCGTCGAATTTAGCCAGTGTACTCGCCAGGTCGTCTGTCTCAATCTCGTACAGGGCAATGAACTTTCCCTGTCCCTCTGCCGGATTGGTGTTTTCATAACGTACGGCGCGCACGAACCCGGGCGTCTCCAGAATATCGGGCACATGGACAGTGTCATACCAGTTGTTGAACTCGTTCTCCCTCGATGAGTCACAGCAGTTGGTCTCCACAGTGAGCAGCCATCTCTCCATTTCATACCTCCTTAAATATTCAACGTTTCTGTTTGCCAGATATTATACTACAAGCCCTCTGCGCTCCAAATCCGGCACCATATCGCCCAGTCCGAGTTCTGCAAGCTTAGCCTGTGTCTGTAAGCCTGTGCTGATATCCCAGCCTCTGAGGCCGTAATACTCGTCCTTCAACTCCTCGAACTTATCCCTGTCGAGCACTGCACCCTGTTTGTTTACCACCCGGTCGCCTTTCCCGGGGGACAGCAGTTGGGGGTTATGCAAATCGAATTTAAGGGGCTTGGTGAAATTATACTCCGAAATCCTATCATATTCTCTCCCTCTGTGTCCTTCCCGGGCAAGTATCGCCCTCTGCAAATTGAATATGCGCTCTCCTATCCTGTACAGTCCAGCCTCATCTATCTCATTTCCCGTAACGGCAGAGAGGATTTTGCTTTCCAGGCTGGGGTCGCCCACATGGTCTTCGGTTTGTTTGGAAAACATGAGCGGGAAGAGATAGCTACACAGGATGAGGCTATCCTTGGCATATTCGCGGTCCTGGATAACTTTTGCCGCCAGTGCTTTACCATCATAGGAGGTAAAGTCCACCGCCGCTTCGCCTCCTAAAAACCTCCGGGCAATGGCACGGGCGACATCGTTGGAAAGGAAAGCGCCTGCTTGCTTGTACACCCAAAGCAGCCATACACTCATAAATCCCAGCTCGTTTAGCTGGCCGGTGGGCTGCCTGGGCTCCACGGCGTAGAGCAGCGCGGTACTTATATGAAGCCGGGGCGTCTTTATCAAGGCAAAGTGACCGCTGTCAGTGATGTAATCGGTAAGCAGCTCTTTTGCCCCCTGTCCCACTGCCTCGGCAGCTCTTATAGTCCCCCGGGCGAGGATGTCTCCGATGCCTTCCCGCAGCGCAATCTTTTTCACCAGGGTCTCTATGAACTCCAGGCTGCCCTGCCGGGAAAGGGGGATACCTGTGTTGTCATCGGTGAGAATACCCGCCTGATGGCACTTGGAGAGCCACTGCATCATGACATCTATTTGATGGGTATCAATTCCGTATTCATTGCAAATCATGTTGGCCAGGAACGGGACCTCGGTCTGCTCTCCATAGTATTTCTGGGCCCGCAGCACATAGAAGGTTGCCGAGCCGCACATGGACTTGCCCTCTTTGCCACTGGAGGCCTTATATTTTGCTCTGAAGCAGAAGCCACCAGTGCAACCCCAGCAGTAGTCTTTCTGCAACCTCGCGCCCAGAACCTGCCTCATCTGGTCTGTGCCACCCACCGACGCCATATCTAGTCCCTTCCTCAGCTCACGGGCGTAGCGGGCCAGCTCTCGATACCTTTGGGGATGGGCAGCCTTTACCTCGCCACTTCCTCTTACGGCTATGGCCTTTAGCTTCTTGGAACCCATGACGGCTCCCAGGCCGCTGGAGCCACTGGCGTCTTTATCAGCAAGGACTGAGGCGAAGGCGACCAGGTTCTCCCCGGCAGGGCCGATGGCTACAACGCTTACCGAGCTTCCCAGTTCCTCTTTCAGGCGCTCCCGAGTTTCTATAGTGCTTCTACCCCAGATGTTAGAGGCGTCCCTGATTTCAACCTTTTCGTCCTCTATGAGAATATGGGCAGGTTTTTTGGATTTGCCCTGAATCACAAGTGCATCGTATCCGGCGAGTTTGAGCTGAGCGCCCCAGTTTCCTCCCAGATTGCAGTAGTTGAAGTATTCGGTGGTAGTGAGAGCGGATTTGCCGCTGATTTGCCACCTGGAGCCGCTTACACCTTTGAGCCCAGCCAGAGGCCCGGTAGCGAATACCAGCCGGTTTTCGGGGTCGAAGGCTTTGACCTCCGGCGGCACCTCATCCCAGTAGATTTTAGCCGCGATGCCCCTGCCGCCCAGAAACCTGTCGGCATAGTCCGCGGTTGACATAAGAGTTATGCTTCCCGAGGATAGGTCGACTCTCAGGATTTTACCGGCATATCCGTATTGCGCTGTCACTTCAGCATCCTTTATCAACTGGGAAGGGTTATGGGGTGCTTTTTTACCAATATATCACACTTTAGTATTATTCGGAATAATTTCGCTACTTCCGTCTGACATACTCATTGAGGTGAATGGGTACGCGGAGATTGCTTCACCCGCCTCGGCGGGTTCGCAATGACATATAAATTAACTTGGCAGTTTGAAAAATGTGATAATTTCTTAAGCTTTGAGGGACGGATTTTATGACTTTTTGATGGCTGAACGGCAAAATGGTATCGCAGGATGCACGCAGGAGGATGATGGAATGGCTGCGTTCAATGGTGTAAACCATCTCGCTATGGCTACCGGGGATATGGACAAGCACGGCTTTGGCGGAAAGGGCCTGGTTAGGGCTGTTCGTCAGGAGGAGGTGTTCCCATGGACAAACAGGTGAATATCCTCGGCTTTGCGGGAAGTCTGCGCAAGGACTCGTACAACAAGGCGCTGCTGCGTGAAGCAGCGAAGCTGGTGCCAGACGACGCCAGGCTTGAAATTTTCGACCTGGAGGGAATCCCGCCCTATAATGCGGATGTGGAGCAACCGCAGCCGGACAGGGTAAAGGAGTTCAAGGCGAAAATCAGGTCGGCGGACGCGATACTGGTTGCGACTCCGGAATACAACTATTCGATACCGGGGGTCTTGAAGAACGCTATCGACTGGGCTTCCCGGCCGTACCCGGACAACTCCTTTGCCGACAAACCGGTTGCGATGATGAGCGCATCCATCGGTCTTCTGGGAGGGGCCAGAGCGCAGTACCATCTGCGGCAGGTTTTCGTTTTCCTCGATATGCACCCCGTAAACAAGCCCGAAATCTTCGTCACCTTTGCCTACAGCAAGTTCGATGAGAAAGGTAATTTGACCGACGAAACAGCCAGAAAACTGATTGGAGAGCTGCTGGAGAACCTGGTGGCCTGGACTAAGAGACTAAAAAAGAGCTAGTACTTAGTTGCGATAATCATCGCAATGCTAACGAAGGGTTACGAGAC
>JBBIRL010000107.1:0-2295 GCA_037441825.1 Dehalococcoidia bacterium
CAGCTTGAGAGCATTCATGACCGCCTGGTTGCAGCAGACACGGCTGCAATACATGTGAGCTTCTTCTCGCGAGCCAACGCATTGTATCATAACCACTGACTTCAGACCTTTGACAGCCGCATCGCCCTTGGCGATCTTATTTTCGAGGTCAAGCTGAGTCAGAACCTTATCCGATTTGCCGCTCTGATACTCGGTAGGTCTGTATTCCACTCCGCCCGTAGCCAGAATGACTACGCCGTGCTCCACATCCACGGTGCTGCCGTTAGCCGTGGAAATAGTAGTCCTGTAATTGCCCACATAACCTGAGAAGTCTTGTATTTTTGCACCTGTATATACTTTAATCCTGGGCTCTTTCTTTATTCGCGCTAAGAGTGAGGCAAGTAACGCCTGGGGATCAGAGCCCTCCAGGGTATAATAAATATGTCTCAGGTTTCCGCCCAGCTCTTTTTCCTTTTCCACTAACACTGCTTCGAATCCCTGCGAAGCAATGCCGAGGGCTGCAGTCATTCCCGCCAGACCCCCACCGATGACCAGCGCGTTGTGCTTTATAGGCGCTGGTGACTCGTGCAGAGGTTCCAGATTGACGACACGAGCTACAGCCATTCTAACCAGGTCCCGTGATTTCTCGGTTGCCTCCACGGGATGAGTCGCATGAACCCAGGAGCACTGGTCCCTGATATTAGCCATTTCAAACAGGAATCTGTTCAAGCCTGCTTCTCTGATAGTGTCCTGGAAAAGCGGTTCATGAGTCCTGGGGCTGCAGGAAGCCACCACCACTCGATTTATATCTTTCTCCTTTATGGCCTGGATGATTTTGGCCTGGGTATCAGTTGAACAGGTATAGAGATTCTCCTCGGCATGTACAACGTAGGGTAGGGTTGCGGCATACGCAGCCACACCGGGCACATCTACTACCCTGGCGATATTTGTGCCGCAACGGCAGACAAATACGCCCACCCGGGGCTCTTGTCCGTTGAGGGGAATCTCGGGGGGGTATTTTTTCTCGGTAACCATTGTGCCTCTGGCAGCAGCGATAGTCTCAGAGGCGAGACATGCCGCACTGCTGGCGTGCATAACCGATTCGGGGATATCCATAGGCGCATCGAATGTGCCCGCTACATAGATACCGTCGCGAGAGGAAATGTTCGGTCTGAGCTCCTCAGTTTTGCAGAAACCAAACCTGTCTATGTCAATGGCCAGCTTCTGCGCCAACTCTTTGGTGCTTGCCGAAGGTACTATTCCCACCGACAGCACTACCATATCGAACTCCTCCTGGACCTTCCGGTTATCCTCACCGGTATATTCCAGGACAAGGTTCTTGCTCTTCTGTAACTCTTTTACTCCTGAGATGATACCCTTTACATAACGCACGCCGAACCTGTTTTTCGCCGATTCATAATACCGCTCAAAGCCTTTCCCGTGTGCCCTTACATCGATGTAAAAAATGGTGGGCTGAATCTCACTTGCGTGCTCTTTAGCAATAATTGCCTCTTTTGTAGCGTACATGCAGCAGACCGAGGAGCAGTAGTCTCTACCACATGTTTCATCCCTGGAACCGACGCATTGAATCCAGGCTATCTTTACCGGATGCTTGCCGTCCGAAGGCCGCCGCACCTGACCCTGATAAGGGCCGGAGGCAGAGAGGATACGCTCGAATTGCATGCTGGTAACAACATTCTGCATGCGACCGTATCCATATTCAGGCTTGATAGTAGCGTCGAAGGGTTCAAACCCCGGGGCTAATACCACAGCGCCGACATCTATATCTACTACTTCCTCTTTCATAGCATGGTTAATGGCCTTCGCCTGGCACGCTATCACACATTGATAACATTCGCTGCAAATTCCGCAGGAGAGACATCTCTCCGCTTCCGCTTTCGCTTCTTCCACGCTGAAGTTTAAAGCCACTTCGCGGAAATCCTTCTTTCTCTCTTCAGGCGAAAGCTTCGGCATTTGCTTACGCGGCAGTTTCTCAATATCCTCGATAGACACTTCAGCCTCAGTAAAAGTCCGCTCGCGTCCATCATGCAGGTTCTTACCGCTGAGATACCTGTCAATGGATATAGCCGCTTCCTTACCGCCTGCGATGGCTTCGATCACCGTAGCCGGACCGAGCACAGCATCACCAGCGGCAAACACACCGGCAACGTTTGTTTGCAGAGTGAGTTTATCAGCTTTTATCGTAGACCCTCTGTTCACTTCAATCGTGCTCTCCGAACCGAGGAAGGAGAGGTCAGTAGATTGGCCGATAGCAGGGATGACAACGTCCACGTCGAGCGTGAATTCGTCACCCTG
>JBBIRL010000107.1:2305-7004 GCA_037441825.1 Dehalococcoidia bacterium
GATAACAGCATCGATGTCTATCTTAAACTCGGAGCCTTTAAGAGGAACAGGCTTGCGGCGCCCGCTTTCATCGGGTTCGGTCAGCTTCATCTTGACGCACTCTATGGCACTGACTTTACCATCTGCGCCGATAATTCTGGTTGGTGCTACCAGATAGCGAATCTCTATGCCTTCCTCTTCGGCATCTAAAATCTCTTCATCGTTAGCCGGCATTTCCTGCCGGGAGCGGCGGTACAGTATCATAACGCTCTTAGCGCCTGAACGCAGCGCAGTCCTGGCGGCATCGATAGCGACGTTTCCGCCTCCGACTACAGCTACCCGCTGTCCTACATTCAAGGATTTGCCCAGAGCCGCATCCCTGAGAAACCCGATGCCGGGTATAACACCCTTGAGGTCTTCACCATCGACGCCCAGTTTATTATTCTTATGAGCGCCTACTGCAATAAAGGTAGCCTCATAACCCTGTGCTTTAAGGTCTTTTAAGGAAAGCGATTTCCCAATGGGAGTATTGGTCTTTATCTCTACTCCGACAGATTTGATGAAGTCTATTTCGGCATTTAGAACATCTTTGGGCAAGCGGTACGATGGGATACCTACGGCCATCATGCCGCCGGCGACAGGCAGCGCTTCAAATACCGTCGGTTGATAGCCCCAGAGTGCAAGATAGTAAGCAGCGCTCAGTCCGGCAGGCCCTGAGCCTGCAATAGCTACCTTCTTGTTCTTACTCGGCAAAGCTGACGGCGGTTTATCCTGTCCGCCTGCTCTGACCTCATCGGCAACGAACCTTTTAAGATGGCATATGGAAATAGGTTCATCCACCTGACCGCGTTTGCATTTTGTCTCGCAGGGATGAGTACATACTCGACCGCAGACTGCCGGGAATGGATTCTCCTCCCTGATAAGATTCAGCGCCTCTTTGTATTTACCCTGGGCTATGAGCGCTACATATCCCTGAACGCTGATATGAGCCGGACATGTTATTTTACATGCCGAGGTGCCTCTCTTGCTTATTGCATAGGCACCGGGGATAGCCTGGGGATAGCGTTTGTAAATCGCCTTGCGTGTGGTCAAGCCTCCCTCAAACTCACTCGATTGAGCTACCGGGCAGACCTGAACACAATCGCTGCAAGAGCTGCATTTGGTCACATCGATGAATCGAGGCTTCTTCAAGACCTTGACCTTAAAGTTGCCTGCTTCACCAGACAGTGCTTGTACCTGGGCATTGGTGATGAGTTCAATATTCAGATGTTTGCTGACCTCTATCAGCTTCGGTGAAATCATGCACATCGAGCAGTCATTGGTAGGGAAAGTCTTGTCGAGCTGAGCCATACGGCCGCCGATGGAGGAAGTCTCCTCTACCAGATAGACCTTGAAGCCGGAGTTAGCCAGGTCCAAAGCCGACTGCATACCGCAGATTCCGCCGCCCACTACCATCACAGCGCCCACTTTTTTTGTATCTTGATGTTTTACTGTATTGCTCATAATCGTTGTCCTGCTCTTAGATTAGCCCTCTCTGCCTCAGTAGCGGTCTCGGGTCTACTGTGTGTCTGCCCAGCCATTTCTCTACAGAACACTCATCGAAGGCAAGCCCCATTAACTCGCTGAAATAGAAGACCGGGGTGTTATATGGCTTTCCAGCTTCCTGCGATATCTCTTTCTGTTTGCTATCCAGATTCATGTGGCACATGGGACACTCGGTAACTATGCAATCTGCGCCTGCCTCCTCCGCCATATCCAGAAGCTTCCTGGTCAGCTTCAACTGGAGGTCAGGACGAGAGAGTGTCAGGTTCCCACCGCAACAGTCAGTTTTGAACGACCAACTCTTGACATTAGCCCCCAGAGTCTTGAGCAAACGGTCCATCTCCTGAGGGTCTTCGGCATTTTTTGCATCGGTGACCTTCGGAGGCCGGGCTGTCAAACAGCCATAATAACAAACGGGATTCAGCCCCTTCAGGGGCTTTTTCACCTTCTCTTTCAACGCCTTCTCGCCTACATTTTCCCAGAAGAAATCGACGATAGGCTTGATATGGAACTTGCCCTCATATTTGCCCGAGAATCCTTCCACGGGTTTTCCCTGCTTCAAATGCTTCTCGGCAACTTTCAATCTCTGGAAACATGCGGCGCAGGGGACCACCAGGTCCATGCCTGCTCTATCGGCTATCTCCAGATTTGTGGCAGCCAAAGCCACCGCCAGCTTGTCATTAGTTACGTGGGCAGACGATGCCCCGCAGCATGTCCAGTCGTGCAGTTCTTTGAATTCTACACCTAAAATCTTCGATACTGCCTCGACTGACTCACGGTATTCTCTGGCTACCCCATCGAAAGAACACCCGGGATACAACGAGCTCGGAAGAACCTTAATTTTACCTTTTTTGAACATATCTAAACCCATACCAGCCTGACTGAGAAGCCCTTTCACCCCCCCACTTTTTAGTGAGTAAGTGACAGCCATCGATGCCTCATGCACTCTCCCGAATCGCCTCATAGAGGAGAGAAACACATCGTGAAAGATGGGGACGTTCTTCTGCGAAGCTTTGACGCCTTCGCGCTGTGCAATCTGTCTGAGGGTATCCATGATATGAGCGATGTCGATGCCATTCGGGCATCTTGTGGTGCAGGTTTCGCAGGAAGCACAAACCCATATAGTATCGCTATTCAGGACGGTGTCCTTTAAACCCAGATGAACAGAGCGAATGACTTTGTGCGGGGCGATATCCATAGCAAAGACTAACGGGCATCCGTTGGTGCACTTTTCACATTGGAAACAAGCTGATACCTTCTCCCCGCTCATTTCTTCCACTTTTTTACGGAACGAAGGGTTGGGGACTATAACCTGAGGCAATTCTGTGACTGTCATTCTCGTACCTCTCTCAACTGTGACACAGCTTGTTTTAGGCGTGTGAAAGCTGAATTTCCTTTCAATCAGGTTTGGCTCTTCCTTAGCTGTTGGTGAGGGGAATGGTTACTTAGAACTGAGGGATAACTCAAATAGGGCTTTTTACTATATTTATGCCTTGGCTCTCTCCACAGCACAGTATTCACTGCCATCTCTAGTTCAATAATATCACAAAAGCAGTACACTGTCCACACGTACGCTATGAGAGCGGTTGAGCAACTTATTAAATTAAACTAGCTTCGTCCTCTGTTCTTCACCACGGTAGACATAAAGTCATCATTCGGTAATCGTATATGCTTATGGAAACAAGAGGGGATATATGCTAAAATATTTAATTGGGGCAGCGATTCTGAACTGATATTTGCAAAGTATGTTATCTCCCAACAATTTGAGAGCAAGTCACAGAGCTGTCCTAGCTAGCACAAGCTAGAGAGGAAATAGATGAAATCGAATAGCAAGCTTGAAAAGATACTGGAAAGCGGTCAATTTGCAGTTACCGGGGAGCTCGGCCCTCCTACATGTGCTAATGCTGAGGTAATCAAAAAGAAGGCGAGCTATCTTAAGGGTAATGTTGATGCGGTTAATGTCACGGACGGGCAGACCGCCGTAGTGCGCATGGCAAGCTGGGCAGCCTGCCTTATCGGAAAGGAAGCAGGATTAGAGCCAACCGTCCAGATGACATGCCGCGATAGAAATCGTATTGCCTTACAAATGGATATCCTGGGCGTTGCAGCTTTAGGTATCAATAACATGCTCTGCCTTACCGGCGACCATCAGGTGTTCGGGAATCACCCCATGGCTAAGGGTGTCTTCGACCTGGATTCCATCCAGCTCATCAAGATGGTAAAGGACATGAGGGACGAGAAGAAATTCCAATGTGGCGACACGATGGAAGTCCCGCCTCGTCTCTTTATAGGAGCGGCAGAAAATCCCTTTGCCGACCCCTTTGAGTTCAGGGTGTTTCGCCTGGGCAAAAAGGTAGCTGCAGGAGTTGATTTCATCCAGACTCAGATCGTATATAACGTAGACAAATTCGCCAAGTGGATGGAAGCAGTGAGAGACCAGGGGCTCGATAAGAAGGTGAAAATTCTGGCTGGTGTAGCTCCGATAAAATCCATAGGCGCGGCTCGCTATATGCAGACCAAGGTCCCGGGCATGGATGTCCCCGAGCAGATTATTACGCAGCTTAAGGCCGTTCCTAAAGAACAGGTATCCAAAGAAGGGATCAAGCAGTGCGTGGAGATAATAAACCGGATCAAGGCGATCAAAGGAGTAGCGGGTATCCATCTCATGGCTATTGAATGGGAAGAGGTTGTTCCTGAGATCGTGCAGCAGGCAGGGCTCCTGCCCCGACCTCAATTCCCCAACTAATAGAAACATCTTCAGTAATAGAGGCAATTAAGCGAGAGACCTGCACTTAAAGTGCAGGTCTCTCGCTATATATAAAGTTCGGCTTCAAAAAGCATTGGTGTGTTTGACAAAGGTATCGGGCTAGGATTATTATATACTGGCTGTCTGCTTCGCAGAGAACATGGAAATAGTCCCTTTTCAAGCCCTGAACGTTCCAGGGGCGTACCATGTCTGTTGCAAGCTTCTGGCAGTGCTCAAAGGTCGATAAAATAAGGAGAAAATGTTGCAAGGGGGTACTGAATGGTTCCAGATTCACTTAAGCAGTACATAGGCAAGGTAGACCCACCTCATCTCAGGGAAGTAGAGAAAGGTGCCATCAGGCGCTACGCCGATGCAGTGGGTAACGACAGTCCTCTATATTACGACGAAGAATATGCCAGGAAGTCGCGCTAC
>JBBIRL010000108.1:0-6940 GCA_037441825.1 Dehalococcoidia bacterium
GCCAAATAATTTCCCGCGCATCCAGCAAAAGGGCACAGCCACTATCTTAATCGCACCGCCACTGAAAGCATGTGCGTTCAAAGAGATCATAACCTTACCGATATCTACACCTTTAATATCTTCGTCGGAGAAGCCTTCTTTAAGTCCCATCGCCCTCAGCAATTCAGGAGAATGCCCGCCTTTTTCCTCTCTGCCTGCGTCAGTGCTCACCAGTATAAGCTTCCTCACCCTCTCCGGGTAATTGATAGCGACCTCCTGCGCAATCATACCCCCCAGGGATACCCCCAGGATATGCGCTTTATGAATCCCCAGATGGTCCATTAAGCCCACGGTATCATCCGCCATTGTCTTGACCGTATAAGATTCGCCGGGCTTATCGCTTTTCCCCACACCCCTGTTATCGAAAGTGATTATTCGGTAATACTTTTTGAAGACGCGCGCCTGAAGGAGCCAGTCGCCGCACTCCCCGCCCAGCCCCATTATCAGTATCAGGGGCTCGCCCTTACCCTGGACTCTATAATAGATATTGATTCCGTTAACTTTGACTTCAGGCATCTTACCAAGCATATTAAGGGAATCGGGGGCGTGGTGCAAGCTTACGAAGATACGTACGTACTGCCTGGGCCGCAGTTTCAATTGCCAGATTGCACTAATACAAGCAGTTCGCGGACAAAACGCTTTGTTTTCTGCACTACTTCTCATTTCATTCCCATCTTTCTTCCAGTATAATCTGCATATGCAGATACTCATTGTTGAAGATGAAGAGAAAATCGCCAATTTCTTGAGACGCGGCCTTCTGGAAGAAAGCTACTCTGTCGACATCGCCGCTGATGGTGAAGATGCTTTGTATAAGTTTGACATTAATCAGTACGACCTTATAATCCTTGACTTACTGATCCCAGAAATAGATGGTATAACCGTATGCCGAAGAATCCGAGAGGTCAATACGAGTATCCCTATCCTTGTACTCACGGCCAAAGATGCAATCGAGGACAAAGTCAAAGGACTCGATGCGGGTGCAGACGACTATATGACGAAGCCTTTCTCTTTCTACGAACTTTCGGCTAGAGTCCGGGCTTTGATTCGGCGAGGAAAGAAAGCGGACCCGACGGTTCTAACGATTGACGATCTGTCACTAGACCCGGCAACAAGAACGGCCAAACGTGGGGATACGACTATTATCCTGACGACACGGGAATATGCCCTGCTTGAATATTTCATGCGTAACCCAAACAGAGTTTTGACAAAAACAGAACTATTAGAACATGTATGGGATTATAACTACGATGGACTTTCCAATATCCTTGAAACCTACGTAAAGTACCTACGAAAGAAGCTCAAGGTACATCCAAAGGATAAAGAACTTATTTATACTATGAGAGGGTCAGGATACATCCTGAGGTAGAATTGATGTTCAAAAAAGCAAACATCAAGCTCACTCTTATCTATTCCCTCTTATTTCTTATTTCATTTTGGGTATTTAGTGTTGGCCTCTACTTTTGGATGAATCATTCTTTTGGAGAAAGTTATGTCAGCGAGGTACAACGACAGGAAGGAGTTGATGGAGGGTTTGATCAAAGAGATACAGCCATTGCAAATATTGCTGGTGGTGTCGCACTGGATCGATTAAGGAACATCTTGCTGGTGCTCAATGGCGGACTGGTAATCATTATCCCAGGTGTTGCTTGGCTTATGACCCGGCGCACACTTGCACCTGTACAACGCATCCACGACCAGCAAAAGCAGTTTGTTTCCGACGTAGCCCACGAACTGAGAACTCCCCTTTCGATAATGACCGGTGAAATGGAAGTGACGCTGAGGCAAGACCGCACTATTTCTGAATATAAACAGGCACTTACCAGCGGCAAGGAAGAAACAGACCGTCTAATCAATCTTGTAGAGAATCTCTTATTCCTGGCGAGAGTAGACCAGGGGAAACGGGCTGTCGAGTTCGAGAAGGTGGATGTAACTGACCTGATTGGCAGCGTAATCGCCAGCCTGCAGGCCGAAAGCGCTAACAAAGGAATCTCTTTACACTTTAAGTCGGAAGCGGAACCCACATTTGCTTGGGGTCAGCCATCTATGCTCAGACATCTCTTCTTTAACCTCATTCATAACGCAATTCTTTATACACCGGCAGAAGGGAATGTCTGGATTTCCTTGTTGGCTAACAAGCAATCCACACGGGTTGAAATAAAAGATACTGGAATCGGCATATCACCGCAAGACCAAGAAAAGATTTTCGACCGTTTTTATCGAGTAGACCACTCCCGCTCTCATATAAAGGGCTATGGACTAGGTCTTGCCATTTGTAAATCAATTGTTGAATTACATCATGGAAGGATAACTGTTCACTCTGCTCTAGGGCAAGGCTCAACGTTTACTGTGATACTTCCCATAGTTAACAGCTAAATACCATACCATTCCCACGTTCTTCCCATCTCTGCTTTGGTATACTCATGCCAGAGTCAGAAAGAAAGGAGGTGAAAGTCAATGTTGAAGAAAATGTTGGTCGGGACCGGGATAGCTGGAGCGCTTACAGCTGTGTTCTTCCTGGGGAGCCTTGCCCTGGGAACAGTTTTTGCTCAGACACCTGCAACATCGCCCTCTCCTCAAGCACAGGCTCAGGTCGATGAGCAACAGCCTAAGTACACAGGCTCTATCCAGGTAAACGACAGCCAATACAAAGACATGAACGAGGCTGACGAGGCGGCTGCACTGCAGAGTAAAGCCACCATCACCACCAGCGCCCAGGCTGAAACGGCTGCTCTAGCTGCCAATCCAGGAACCACTGCCGTTAAGACAGGACTTGACAACGAGAACGGTGTGCTGGTTTACAGTGTGGAGCTGAGCAACGGTATGGACGTCAAGGTAGACGCTGGTACTGGGAAAGTTCTCCACACGGAACAGGCTGGCAATGATGCTGCCGAGGCAACTGGTACTGAGAACACGTCACAGTAAGAGGCTGTCGAAGACTAGAATAAGGCAGCATCCGAAAACGATAAGGGCGGGGGCATAGTAGTCCCCGCCCTTATCGACGCTGATAACAGCTCACTTGCCTAAATTAAGATTTCAACGTACCTGGAGCGTATTAAATTATAGGAGGTAAATGTCAAAGAAACTATCATGCGCGAGAACTAGTAGGGAACTGAACGCACACTCGAAATAGTAAATCGTCTGCAAAAATGGGACACTTTGGGGCTTGCTTCTGCTCCCTGAAGAAGGTAAAGTATCGTTCTTAGAAGCGGACAAGAGAGTCCAAAAAATCATAGAAATAGCCACAGAAATATGGTTGAAAAAAAGCGAAGTGGGACAGGATGCTTGAATTAAGGGAGTGAGGTCTTGGAAACAAAGCCTAAGGTATCAGTAATACTCCCAACTCTCAACGAAAGCGAAGATATAGAAGAGCTGATATCAGCCGTCCTGAAGTACGTAGAGCCATTACCGGAAATTATTGTGGTAGATGACGATTCACCCGATGGGACCTGGGAGACTGTCACCAGGATACAAACTGAGCACCCCAACGTCAAACTACTGAGGAGAACAAAGGAAAGAGGTCTGGCTACGGCTATAGCCGAAGGGATTGCCACCTCCCGGGGCGATGTAATCGTCTGGATGGATAGCGATTTCTCTCATCCCCCCACCCTTATCCCCCAATTAATCAAAACATCAGAACACTGCTCTATCGCTCTAGCCTCTCGATATACTAAAGGGGGAGGTTCACGGGCTCCACTCCTTCGAGTATGGACATCTAGACTAATTAACCTCTTAGCTAACATAGTTCTGGGATTTCCCTCCTTGGACTGGACAAGTGGGTTTGTCGCGGTGAAAAGGGAAGTGTTTGAGAAGGTTAAGATAAGGCCTTGGGGAACAGGCTACGGTGAGTATTTTGTCGCTTTTTTGTTCCAGGCAAGGAAAGCCTCCTACAGAATTGAACAAATCCCCTATACGTATTCATATAGGCAGAGAGGCACTACGAAAACATCACCCAACATATTAAAGCTATTATGGTTTGGGTTGTCCTACTCCTGGTATATCCTCTATTTGAGAGGTAAAGACTTGGTATCACGAAGCTAAGTTCCACAATGAGAATAATCAAAGGTGATCCTGTACTGCTATTTCTCCTAATATCCCTCTTATTGTGGATAGCTGCTGTCTCGGTTAATCCATTTCCTTCTGCAACTCTAGCAGGAGGTTACACCGACCACCTGAACTATGGAACTTCGTCCTGGTTCTTTTTGCAAAAGGGATTCGACGTTTTCAAAGTTCCTATGGGCCAGCTTGCGGCTTGCCACGCATTACGTCCACATGTAACCTGGGCTGAACTGCCTTACGATAAAACGCTGGGGAACCTTATAGTTTTCATGCCCTTTGGAGCTATAAATAACCTCGGTCTCCTCCCTGAGGCAGTAGTAAATAAGCTGATAGTTTGCCTCCTCATCATCATCGCTCATATAGCTGTGTATTACTTCATAGATGAGCTGAGGAATAGACACGCTGCTTTGGCAACAAAGGCGACTCTATCTGCTCTATTCTACCTGTTCCTGATGTACTGGTCTGCTAATGGCTTTTCAGATGCGATATCCATCTTATTCATAATACTTACCATCAGATTTCTCCGCGAGAAGAGAAATGCTCCTGGCTTGCTATGCTATGCAATGTCTGTATTCATGCATTATAGAGCCCTCTACCTTTTACCGCTGGGAATCTACGCAGTAATCAATCTATACAAGGAGGGGAAATTGTCGCTGACCTCCTTACTGAGGGCAAGTACTTCAACAAGAACGATGTATGGCTCCACAATAGTGATTAGTGCTCTAACAATCTATACTGCCTACTTAACCTTTATAGAGTTCCCTTACGCAAGGACCGTAGAGGAGTTATTTATCTCTTCAGGAAGAATTGCTCATAATCCTTTAAATCCAGGATTCTTTTCACCAGCCTTGGCTATTCCTGTGTTCGCTATAACATGCTTAGCAATACTCTATCTCGTCAGGGAAAAGGAACTGCTGACGGCATCAACTATTTTTGTTGCTCTGCTTTTCTTTTCACTAGTGCCCTTCCTTCAGGCATGGTACCCGTTATTTCTATTTCCCGTACCTTTAATCCTGAAGGAAGAGAGGAGCAGGGTGTTTACCCTTTGCTGGCTCCTCTTAAGTGTGTCAATACTGGTAGCGGCAATTCATTGGCCAGGATGGTCGACCATCCATGGTGTCATTAGGAAATGGTTAGAGTCTCCTTAATACTAGTGCCGAACACCTACTTCGGAACTTCAGAGATGGAATCGCAAAACAAATCAAATCCTGAACTCTCCCTCGTAGTTCCTACATATGACGAGAAGGAGAATATCAGCTCTTTGGTGGAGAGGATTCACAAATCTCTATCCGATTATAGTTATGAGCTCATCGTAGTCGACGATAGCGGCCCGAACGGAACCTCAAAGCTAGTTGAAAGCCTTTCCTCTAGATATCCCTTGAAAGTGATCGCGCGCACTAACGAGTGCACTGTGGCTTCAGCAGTGGTTGCTGGATTCAAGCAGGCAAGGGGAAGCATTTTAGGGATTATAGATGCTGACCTGCAACACTCGCCGGAGTTCATACCTTCTCTCATTGATGCCGTTAGAGATGGAGCGGACATAGCCATTGCTAGCTGCTATATCAATGGTGGTGACAGGGAAAGATGGACACTGAGTAGGAATATTATTTCCAAAGCAGCAAAGATACTAGCAAATGTTCTCCTCTACTCAGCTAGAAAGATCAAAGACCCCCTCTCAGGGTTTTTCCTGTTTAGGAAAGAGGTCATAGACGGCGTTGTTCTCAGCCCAACCGGTTACAAAATACTTCTCGAGGTGCTAGTAAAAGGTAAAGCTAACCATGTGGTAGAAGTCCCGTACGCCTTCAAAGAAAGGGAGGGAGGCAAGAGTAACCTAACAGCAAAGGAGCAGATAAAGTACCTGAAACATCTTTCCCGCCTGGCATGGTACGATGGTGGGACAAAGCGATTTGTCAAGTTCTGCGCAGTGGGGGCTAGCGGCACTGTAGTTGGTCTGGGTTTGCTAGCGCTGTTTGTGGAAGCGGGAGGCTTAAAGGAAACCCTGTCCGTCGCTATGAGCTACGAGATTTCCATCATCACTAACTTTATACTAAATGAGCTTTGGACCTTCAGTGACAGGCGAACTCCGGGACTGAAGTCCTTCACAATGCGCGGACTCAAGTTCAACCTAGTCAGTTTGGTCGGCTTCGGTATCAATTTGGGCGTATTTTCACTAGCCTACAAAATAGGAGGTATATATTACATTCTCTCTGAAGTAATAGCAACAGCAGTCGCCATGTTCTGGAACTTTTTCTCCAATATAACATGGACATGGCGCACACAATCTGGGAGACGTAAGTAGTCGCCGCTAAAAAAGGCAAGCCCAGTGAGTTTATGGCGAAGCTGATAGAATGAGGCAACGAGGCGAACCTGCGTCTGTTGGATTGTGCGTCTAGCTACCCTTCGTCAGTTTGTAACTGACTGTTCCATGTGTTTAATCATAAGTTTAGCTTAATGGTCGGGGTGGGCGGATTTGAACCGCCGACCTCATGGTCCCAAACCATGCGCGCTAATCCGCTGCGCCACACCCCGATTTCGAAGCCAAATTTGACTCAGTGGCACCCCTGGCGGGACTCGAACCCGCGCTCCTGGCTCCGGAGGCCAGTGCTCTATCCTCTGAGCTACAGGGGCACGACAGTATAATACTCTTACCTCAACAGGCTTTCAAGAAAATACCCCTATGCCTTTGTGAGTCCTTCCTAAGGATGACGAGACAATCTCACGCGCCCTTTCCCCAACACAAAGGTGGATTTTTACAACCGCATGACGACCTACGAAACGAGCAGCGCAACCCCACAACGATTAACCAATGACCCTCACTGTCTCTTCAGGGCGTATTCCTCACCCA
>JBBIRL010000109.1:0-6928 GCA_037441825.1 Dehalococcoidia bacterium
CAGCTCTGTCCTCCTCTTCCGGACTGCATATCCCGGGGCCATCGCCAATCGCCCAGCCGTTTTCTCCATTGTAACCTTCATACCACCACCCATCCAGTACACTCAGGTGAGGAACTCCGTTCAGCGACGCCTTCATACCACTGGTGCCACATGCCTCATTGAGACGTCGCGGCACATTCAGCCATACGTCTACACCCTGTACCAGGTAGCGCGCCATGTGCATATCATAGTCTTCCATAAAGGCTATCCGACCGTGAAAATCACGGTTTGTAGCCAGGCAGTAAACCTGCTGAAGCAGGCCCTTTGACGGAAAATCAGCAGGATGAGACTTGCCAGCGAATACTATCTGAATCGGCCGCCAGCGGTCCTTGACCAGCCTCTTCAGACGTTCCACATCCCGGAAAATAAGCGCCGGCCGCTTGTATTCAGCAAAACGCCGCACAAAACCAATAGTGAGCACCTCGGGGTGTAGCAGAGAGCCCATCGCCAGCACCTGCTGCGGCATTACCTCAGATTCTGTCCACCGCTGCTGCGCCCAATCAAGCATGGATCCCTTGAGCTTACGCTTCAGAGCCTGACGTACCGCCCAGAGCTCCTCGTCAGGGATATCCATCACTCGCTCCCAAAGCTTGGGATCATCATGCCTTTCCATCCAGTCCTTTCCCAGATATTTCTCGTAAAGACGTGCCATTTCCGAGGCAATCCAGGTGGGCACATGAATTCCATTGGTAACATGTGAGATAGGCACCTTTTCTTCCTTAATATCCGGCCAGAGCATATGCCACATTCTTCTTGAGGCTGTACCATGTAGCTCGCTCACAGCATTGCACTTATCAGCAGTTGTTAAGGCAAGTATCGTCATATTGAAAGCCTGATTACCCACACCATCCCCCTGGCCCAGTCCCAGAAACTTCCCCTGGTCAATCCCTAGCGAACCCCAGTAATTATGAAAGTACTTCTCCACAAGCTGGGAAGGGAAAACGTCATGCCCGGCAGGGACCGGCGTATGGGTGGTGAAAACAGTGGTTGCCCGTATCTTTTTGACGGCTTTGTCAAATGTCGCACCCTGCTCTACCTCCTCCCTTACCCTTTCCAACATCATGAAAGCTGCGTGGCCTTCGTTAGCATGCCAGAGGGCCGGCTTGATGCCCAGAGCCCGGAGAACGCGCACACCACCGATCCCCAAAACTATCTCCTGCTGGATGCGCAGTTCCCGATCGGCTATGTAAAGACGAGCGGACAACTGGCGATCATGAGGAGTATTTTCCTCAACATTGGTATCCAGTAAATAGAGTGTCGTGCGGCCCACCTGGATTTGCCAGGCGCCAATATATACAGGCCTATTGTCCAGTTGAACCTCGGCCAGTGATTTGCACCATTGCGAGGAAAGAACAGGAGCCATAGGCGTTTCGCTAAAATCCAACTGCCTGTATATCTCCTCCTGCCAGCCATCAGCGGAGATACGCTGGTGGAAATATCCCTGGGGATACATAAATCCTATTCCGACCATCGGCAGCCCCAGGTCGCTTGCCTCCTTGCAAATATCGCCAGCAAGGATTCCCAGACCCCCTGCATATATCGGAATCGAGCTGTGGATGGCGAATTCCATCGAGAAGTAAGAAATAGGGCCCGGTAGCACGTCGGCATATTTGGTGGTAAACCAGGTATTCTGGTTAGACATGTCGGCATCAAATGCTGACATTATGGAATCATATGCGGCTAAAAAGGCGGGATCGCTGGCAGCCGCCTGTAGTTTATCAGGGTTGATGTCCCTCAATTGCTTGACCGGATTACGTCCACTCGTTAGCCATAGTGTATAATCCAGCGCCCTGAACAGCTCTCGCCCCTGATAATGCCAGCTCCACCATAGATTATGAGCAAGCTCATCCAGCCTATCTATACGCTTGGGCAGCCTTGTTCTTGTAGCCTGTTTCAACATATCTTATCTCCAATCTTGCAAATACGCTTGTACTCGAACGATTTTTGTTATTTAACGACAAACCTGCTCACCAGGTCCTTTGTCCCTATCACATTCAGTTTCTGGAAGAGCAAAGAAAAGCGACCTTCGAGCTCATTCCTTATCCCTTTTAGATTGCTTTCAGGGATATTCCACATCTCCGACTTGAAATCGCCGAACGCCTTCTTTCGAGTCTTGTACAGAAATTGCTCTTCCGTTTCCCCTTGCTTTTTTTCATTTGCGTATTTATCGGAGAGATGTCTATTTATTCTATCCAAAAGTTCCTTGGGGAAATACTTGCTTTCGTAAATAATGTTCTGAAATCCCGTAGCCAGATGCACTTCTCCAGTTCCAATCTGAGGGAAATGATGAAACGCCTCATCGGGAAGGGTAGAGGCTCCATGTTGCACAGCGCCGCACATATGGTATTCTTCACGCGCCAGCTTGGAAAGCTCTTTCAGGGTTTTAAAATCTATTTCAACATTGGCAATAGAGCCGTCGGGGAGAACCACCCCACCGTGAGTGGTTCCGGTCTGCACGCTAATTTTGGAGATTCCTTTGACATTCGGACCTAACATCCTGAGATAACCTGACATGAATGTCCTGAGGTCCTCCACCGTACTGTTTTTCTTCCCCACCTCCCCAATCTCGCCTCCGACAGAGATAGTCACCCCTTTAGGCTCGATACTGCGTATGAACCTCGTCATCTCAGCAGTGACCAGGCAATTCTTCTCCTGCTGTTCATCAAGGGTCTTTTTGCTTAAATCCACAAGGGTAGAGGCATCTATGTCGATGTTCAAGAACCCAGCAGCCACCGACTCACGGATAAGCTCCTTTATTGCGTTCAGCTCCTTATCAGGCTCCGAGCTATATTTGCTCTGGCTAACCTGATAGTGATCGCCCTGCAGGAAAACAGGGCCCTCGAATCCTTCCCTGATTGCAGCGGCCAGCACGCAAGCAGCATATTCACCTGGCCTCTGCCCTGTATAGCCTATCTCAGAGCGGGCTATCTCGAAGATAAAGGCGCCAACTTTATTTTTCAGAGCGGCCCTGAATACTGCTTCTGCAACATAATAGGTGATGCCGCGGATATTCATAGCCGGGACAGTTATGCCGCTATACAGTCCTTTGCCTGCCGCTTCGTACAAGCCTTGAATGCTAGATAGAAAGATGCCTTGCCTAGAAGCTAATTCTCTAATAGTATGCTGCGCCTTATCCTTAACCTTTGCTTCAGTGGCAAGGGCAGCTTCCCTCACCAGGGCATCGATTTTATCAGGCGAGACAGATTCTTTAGGCATATTTTTCTCCCTGCTATCTCAGTATAGTCCGACGCCCGTTGTATCTCTCGATATCATACTGCGTCTTAACATCAACCAGCCTCAGCTTTCCACTCACCTCTTTGAGCGGAACAGCGGCGATCTCACCGTTTTTGTAGCTGACCATCTTCCCGAAATCTTTCTTCACCACCAAATCAACAGCAGCGATGCCGAAATACCTGCCCATCCTTCTGTCATAAGCACAAGGAGAGCCCCCACGTTGCAAGTGGCTCAACACAATACTCCGTGTCTCCAGCTTGGTAGCATCCTGGATTTCGTTAGCCAGAGCCTCACCGATTCCCCCCAGGATCTCATGGCCAAAGCTATCCACGCCTTTTCGGTTCACAAACTGAGTGCCACCCGCCGGCTTCGCGCCCTCCGCTACCACGATGATATCATATCTGTTACCTTTTCTCTTACCTTCTAGAACCAACTCATTGACCTTCTCAATAGAAAAATCATATTCAGGGATCAGTATAATAAATGCTCCGCTGGATTCTCCACCTTCCAAAGCCAGCCAGCCAGCGTGCCTCCCCATTGTTTCCACCACAAATATCCTTTTGTGAGAGCCGGCAGTAGTCCTCAGCCTGTCAACTTCCTCCGTGATAACATTGAGAGCCGTCTCAAATCCCAGCGTGTAATCCGTACCGGGAAGGTCCTTATCAATTGTCTTGGGAATGCCTACGACATTAACCCCTTCCTGAGATAGCTTATAAGCCACCCCCAAAGTATCCTCCCCCCCGATGGCTATCACGACCTTCAAATCAAGCTTATCTATATTGCGTAATACTATCTTCGAGCGATCATTCTTAGGGTCGTAAGGATTTGTCCGCGAGGTCCCCAGCATGGTGCCGCCATATCTGTCCCATGTCCTCACCAGTTCCTGATCCAGCGGCACAGTATACTCTTTTAAACTATCAGGGTTTGTAGGATCGGCATAAACCAGCCCCTTCCACCCATCCCGAATCCCCAATACTTCATACTGGACCCCCCTCTCCCGCTGCAGTCGCTCATCCAGGGCGGTCTTGACAACCCATTTAATAGCGGGGTTCAGCCCGGCGCAGTCTCCCCCGCCCGTGAGAATGCCTATCCGACATTTCTTCATAAAACCTACCTCATCCTCACTTTACCTATCTTTAATTAATTACACTGGTACAACATTAACACACTCGCTATCGGATGTACAATAGTCATTTTGGGCATTCATCAAGGGGAGAAATGGTACTAGCAACTCCATAAACTTTAGTATGGGAAGCTCCTGTGCTTGTGAGGCTTGACAAAGTACTGGAAAAGTGTTATATTAAAAATGTCCTCGGGTGGGCAAACCAGTTAGAGAAGGCCAGATCCGCAAGAGGGAAACGAGTAGGAAACCAAAGGGACCGGGAGGGCGGAAAAGGTCGAGGAAGCTGGGGAGGTCACCCGAGGTTTTTTTATGTGCTTGTGCTTGGCTCGGTGCCGGGCTTCTCCTCGCTCATCAGCGCTACAAAAGGCAAGTTGCGGTACTCCTCTTGATAGTCTAGCCCGTAACCCACCAGGAACTCATCGGGGACCTCGAATCCCACATAGGTCAAGTGGGCTTCAGCCAACCGTCGCACCCTCTTGTCGAGCAAGGTACAAACTGACAGGCTGGCCGGGTTACGTGCCTTTAAATAGCCGATGACAAAGCTCAATGTCATTCCGGTATCCACAATATCCTCTACCAGCAGTACATGGCGTCCCTCCAGACTCATATCGAGGTCTTTGGTAACATGCACTGCCCGTTTACTCTCAGCCCCATAGTAGGAAATAGCCATGAAATCCACATCTGCAGGAACCGTGAGGTATCGCATCAGGTCTGCCATAAAGCAGAATACCCCGCGCAGCACACCCACCAACAGCAAGTGTCGTCCTTCGTAGTCACGAGATATCTCTTTGGCAAGCTGCCGCACCCTTCTCTGTATCTGCGCGGCGCTGAAGAATACCCGCCCCACACCCCGCGTCTTCGTCCCTGCCAGAGGCCCGTGTCCATACTTGGCAAGCAGGCGGTCATAGTCTCGACGCGCCAGAAGCTTGATATTCACTTCAGGATAGAGTTCACGCAAGCGGCGAACCTTGCGGTTCTTCACTCTGGTAAGCCCCGGCTTCAGAGTCGTCATCTCGATATAAAGATCCAAGACAGGGAGATAAAAATCAGGGGTGAACATCTCACTGCCCTTGCCATCATCCCATCGCAGTTCGAATGAGCGGGGCTCATAGAGCCACTCGATCTGGTAGAAGTCGAGGAGATGGGCAAACTCCTCCTCACTGGGATGGGCAAAAGTGGTTGGCTTGAGTTGTGAAGCCAAAGAAGCAGGATGAGGTGCAACCCTGGCTTCTAATTCTAATAGAGGTTTTTCAATCTCGGCAAAGCGACCTGACTCCAGGACAATACCAGCCAGGTCTGCTGCGGTTGTGAGGAACATCTCCTCCCTTGAGGTGAACTCACGGCTGGTGCGGCTGTAGGCACGGAGAGTCCCCACAACCTCTCCTTTTATCTTCAGAGCGACGCTCAGGATAGAGGAGATATGTTCGAGTTGCGCCAATTCGTGAAACTGTATTCTGGGGTCAGTGGCTACATCGCCGATTACCACAGTCTTTCCATCCAAGACCTCGGAGAGACTTTTCTCTGATTCCAGAAAGCCCTTCCTGAGATAGCGTTCGCTGAGGCCATGCGAGGCGGCATGGACGAGTCTCTTCCTCTGTGAGTCCAACAGCATGATGGAGCAACCTCGTACCCCCAAAGCCCGGGCCGTGGCCTTCACCAATAGGCGAAGCTTCTCACTGGCGGTAAGGCTTGAGTTAAGTGCCTCCGCAGTCTCGCTTAACGCTTTATTGAAACCATGAGTTTGTTTGCTCACCCTGGCTTCCTCTCGCTAGGCACCGCGATAATTATCCTGACACTTCTTCAATAAACTATTTGTGCCATTATAGGTGAAGGAAAAGCGTGAAGCAACCTTCTGTAACTAGAAAACATGGTAGTTGTGAAGCAGAAGAAAAGATTACACGTACAGGGAATATAAGCTTAAGGTCATTGCGCCAGCAGATGTCGAAATCACAAAACAGCGATGAAGTCCCTAAGCCAAAGCCGCCATTAGCTTCTTGATGAAATCGCGGCGTTTCTGCTCATCACCAAGTATCTGCTGCTTGAGCGCTCTCCAGGCAACGGGGCAATCTTTGTACTCAACTCCAACAATCTTATGAATCGCCCGGTCGATTTCTTTCCTGTTGCCAGGAGTCACCTCAACACCAGCCTCAGCCAGAATATCTTTCAACTGGCGGAAATAGCAGGACATCGAATATTAACCTCTAGGGGGAAATTTGAGGCGTTGAAGGACATAAAAAGACCTCGAGTGACTTCCCCAGCTTCCGCGGTTTTGTCCGCCCCTCGGTCCCTTTGGTTTCCTACTCGTTTCCTATCGCGGATTTTGGCCTCTTCTTGCTGGTTCACCCACCCGAGGACATTTTTCAATATAGCACTTTTTCAGTACTTTGTCAATCCACAAATTAAGAGTTTCCCACACGAATAAAACTTGATTACAAAAAAGGGGGCATTCAGTAGAACGCCCCCTTGCATCACCATTTGCTGAAACTCGCCGCATTTACCCGATTTTTTCGTATAAATCTTGCAGCCATTTTG
>JBBIRL010000110.1:0-6778 GCA_037441825.1 Dehalococcoidia bacterium
TCTTGTTCTGCAACTGAGAGCGTTCGTCTTGGCAGACAACCACTATCCCAGTGGGGAAGTGTGTTATTCGCACTGCGGAGGAAACTTTGTTAACATTCTGTCCCCCGGCACCGCCGCTGCGGAAGATGTCTATCCTTAAATCGTTAGGATCGATGGCGACTTCGATCTCCTCTGCTTCAGGCAGTACGGCTACAGTCGCCGTAGAGGTATGAATGCGTCCTGATGATTCGGTTACCGGCACACGCTGCACGCGGTGAACTCCACTCTCATACTTCAGCCTGCTGTAGACCCCTTTGCCCTTGATCTCAAAGATGACTTCCTTGAGGCCGCCGATGCCTGTTTCATTGCTATTTATGATATCTACTTTCCATCCCTTGGAGGCGGCATAGCGGGAATACATCCGGAAGAGACTGGCGGCAAACAGCGCTGCTTCCTCACCTCCCGCGCCGGCGCGGATCTCTACTATGACATCCTTTTTGTCAGCGGGGTCTTTGGGTAGGAGAGCGACCTTGAGCTCTTGCAGCAGACGCTCACGCCTGCTCTGGAGGCTTTCTATCTCCTCTTTGGCGAGGGCAGCCATATCGTCATCAAGCTTCTGGTTGAGCATGGCCTGGGTATCCTCGAGACTTTTCATAGTGGCTTTGTATTCCCGATACTTGGTCACCATTTCCTCGAGGCTTGCTCGCTCCCGCGCCAGGTTCTGCAACTTCTCGAAGTCAAGAGCTATCTCAGGACGGGCCATAAGCTCGTTCAGCTCTTCATAACGTTTTTCGATGGAGTCAAGACGTTCCAGCATAGTTCACCCGACAAAAACTATCGCATACCTCGATATCTAAAATATTATAGCACAGACGAGATGCTTTTGAATGTGGGAGGCCTGGTACTGTTATCTCAATGCCTCAGCTACCTTATCTATGGGGACGGTCTGTTGCTCACCCTTGGCCATGTTCCTCAGCACCACCGTCTTGCTTTTGACCTCATCCTCACCGATGATTATGGCGTAGCGTGCTCCTGAGATATTGGCCTGCTTGAGCTGCGCTTTAAGGCTTCTCTCGCTGAGGCTGGCGATGGCACTTATGCGTGATTTCCGCAGGCGGGAGGTGAGTTTCATTGCTTCGTCCTTGGCCTCTTTGCCCAGGTAAGCTACGAACACAGTGGGTGGTGGCGAGTTAGGGATGGCAACATCTTGCTTCTTCAGATTGAGCGCCAGGCGCTCTATGCCTGTGCCGAAACCGACCCCCGGCGTGGGCTTGCCGCCAAGCTGTTCGATAAGGTTGTCATATCTGCCACCTCCGCCAATGGCAACCTGAGATCCGGTTTCACCCTCAGGGGCAATCTCGAATACAGTTCTGGTGTAGTAATCCAGCCCCCGCACCAGGCGGTGACTGAGAGAAAACGGCAGGTTTAACAGGTTGAGGTAACTCCTTAGCCGGTCGAAATGGTCAGCACATTCCGGGCAGAGATAATCTATGCTTCTCGGTGCTTGCTCAGTCAGAGCTAAGCAAGTCGGGTTTTTGCAATCCAGGAGGCGCAGCGTATTCTTCGCCAGGCGACGCTTGCAATCGGGACAAAGCGATTCTTTGTGTTGTGTGTAATAAGCCTTCAGGCTTTCGAGATACCGCGGACGACAGTTACTGCAGCCTATGCTGTTCAAACTGAGAGTAAGCCCTTTTAACCCTAAGTTTACATAAAGCTGCCAGGCCATATCTATGACCTCGGCATCGAGAGCAGGGTCGGCATCTCCCAATGCTTCAACGCCGAACTGGTGATGCTCACGGTATCTTCCTGCCTGGGGGCGCTCATACCTGAAAATGGCGGCCATGTAGTAGAGCCTTACCGGCTGGGGGAGGTTATGCATGCCGTGCTCTACATAGGCGCGGCACACTGGGGCAGTTCCCTCGGGGCGCAATGTAATCTGGTCTCCGCCTTTGTCCTCAAAGGAGTACATCTCCTTCTCAACGATGTCAGTGTCCTCGCCGATACTGCGCACGAAAAGACGGGCATCCTCGAAAGCTGGGGTATCGATGCGTTGATAACCGTAGAGGTCACAAATAGCGGCTGCTGTCTGTTTGATATAGCTCCAGTATCCCTGCTCCGGTGGCAATATGTCCGAGGTGCCTCTGGGTGCCTGATACAATAAGAAACCCTCCTGTGCTCAAACACGTGATTTTTACGTTTAGCAGCATACAGCATCAGAAGTGGTTTGTAAAGAAGTTTGCATCCAAAACACCCTTGCAATATACTTTAGGGAGGGGATGGGGAAGGCGGGCTATGGATATAAAACCTCTTCTCGACAAGGTAAGAGAGTATCTCCCTGAAGACAAGCTGACTCTGGTGGAGAATGCCTATCAGTTTGCCCTGAAAGCTCATGGCAATCAGCTTCGCCTGTCAGGTGATCCCTTTATCACGCACCCGGTGGAGACAGCTATGATTGTAGCTGACCTTCAGCTCGATGAGACCTCTGTTGCCGCTGCATTACTACATGATGTGCCTGAGGACTGCGGGATTCCTTTCTCGGAGATTGAAAGCAAGTTTGGAGCAGAGGTGACAAAGCTTGTCGAGGGAGTAACCAGACTGGACAAGATATCATCCCAGGTTCAAAATACCGGACTTAAGAAGATCGCCGAAAGTGATGCCCAGGTGGAGAGCTTGCGCAAAATGTTCGTGGCCATGGCGGAGGATGTGCGCGTAGTGCTCATTAAGCTGGCTGACAGGTTGCACAATATGCGTACCTTGAAAGCATTGGCGCCTGAGAAGCAGCAGCGGATATCCCAGGAGACGATGGATATCTATGCTCCTCTCGCACACCGGCTGGGGATGTGGCAGCTTAGGTGGGAGTTGGAGGACCTGGCTTTCCGCTATCTGCAGCCTGATAAGTATCGTGAGACCGCCCGATTGATAGCTGTTCGGAGAGCGACCCGTGAACGCTACATAGCCCAGGTGATCCAGATCCTCAGAGAGGAGCTGGAGAAAGCTGGCATCAAAGCGGAGGTTACAGGAAGACCAAAGAGTCTCTACAGTGTGTATAGAAAGATGCAGAAATACGCTGCTCAGGGCAAGGAGTTCAGCGATATCCACGACCTGCTTGCCTTACGTGTAATGGTGGACACTATTCAGGACTGCTACAGCGCCCTGGGTGTCGTTCATAATCTGTGGCATCCGCTTCCTGACCAGTTCGATGATTTCATCGCTAATCCCAAAGAGAACATGTACCAGGCGCTCCACAGCACAGTGATGTGCCTGGGTGCCAGGCCACTGGAAGTACAGATACGCACCTACCGTATGCATCGTATTGCTGAATACGGTGTTGCCGCTCACTGGAAGTACAAGGAAGGGGCAAAAAAGGATATAGGGTTTGAGGAGAAGATAACCTGGCTCAGGCAGCTTATGGAGTGGCAACGTGAGCTTAGCGGTACAGAGTTTATCGAGTCAATTAAGACCGATATCTTCCAGGACCAGGTTTTTGTGTATACTCCCAAGGGGGAGATAAAGGAGTTACCCAGAGGAGCGACCCCGCTCGATTTCGCCTATCGGATTCATACCGACCTGGGGCACCGCTGCATTGGGGCCAAGGTGAATGGCAGGTTAGTTTCACTGGACTATCAACTTCGTAACGGCGATACCATTGAAATCATGACAACCAAGGCAAGCCGCGGCCCCAGCCTCGACTGGCTTAATCCTAACCTGGGCTATGTCAATACTAATCAGGCGCGGGAGAGGATTAGGCAGTGGTTCCGACGCAGGGAGAAGACAGAGAATATCGAAAGAGGCAGGGAGATTCTGGAGAAAGAACTCCGGCGTCTGGGGGTGAGCTTTGCCGACAGAGATAAGATTGCGGTACTCTTCAAGTACGAGGCAGTGGAGGATTTCCTGGCGGCTATCGGCTGTGGAGATATCAGCCCTAATCAGATAGGCCTGAAGCTTACTGCTGCTGAGGAGCGGCCTCAGCAAGCCCCAACACCAGCAGCTCCTCCCAAATATAAGTCGACATCCTCGGGGGTTAAAGTACTCGGCGTCGGCGACCTGCTGACCCATATCGCACCTTGTTGTCAGCCGGTGCCCGGGGATGAAATCATCGGCTTCATTACCCGCGGCAGAGGGATTACTATCCACCGTAAGAACTGCCCCAATATCCTCAATGAAGACGAGAAGGAGAGGCTGATCAAGGTAGAGTGGGGCAAAGCGGGTATTTCCTTCCCTGTGAATATTAATATCGAAGCCTGGGATCGTGTAGGGCTCTTGCGTGACGTCACTACATTGGTCTCCGATGAGAAGATAAATATAACTGCGGTGTCGTTGTCAGATGTGGAGCGAAATGACGGGACGCTTTCTATTTTCCTTACCCTTGATGTAAACAATATCGGGCAACTGGGACGGATTTTCTCCAAAATAGAGGCAGTGCCCGGTGTTATCAATGTGAGTCGCACCGCTGATGTCAAACGCGAGGGGTAGGTGGGATCTCCCAAGTGGAACGAGGCTGGTTTAAGGAACAACTGAAAACGCTGCCTACAAAGCCAGGGGTTTATCTGTTTAAGGATGAGGCTGGGAAGGTACTCTACGTAGGCAAAGCCGCCAGCCTGCGCCAGCGGGTAAGGTCTTATTTCAGTGCTCCACATACGCTTGAGCCGAAGCTACAGAAACTGATGAGCAGGGTGCAGAACCTTGACTTCATCATTACAGATTCCGAGCAAGAAGCGATTATCCTGGAATGCAACCTTATCAAGAAGAATCGACCTAGGTTCAATGTCAGGCTGAAGGACGACAAAAGCTATCCCTACATCAAGGTTAGCCTCAATGAAGAGTGGCCCCGCATATTTCTGACCAGGCGTTATGAGGATGACGGCGGGCGCTACTTCGGACCCTACGCCAGCGCCGGCTCCGTGCGTAGAACACTCGACCTGTTGAAAAAGCTATTTCGCTATTGCTCTCCCAGATGGGTAATCACGGGCAGGAAGCCGCGCCCCTGCTTCGATTACTCTATTCGCCGCTGCGTCGGTGCCTGTAGCAGTGAGATAAACAAGGAGGAGTATCGCGAGATTATAAGCCAGGTCATCCTCTTCCTTGAAGGAAAACATGAAGAAGTAGTCCGCGATTTGCGGCGTAAGATGGGACACGCTGCCGAGGCTATGGAGTTCGAGAAGGCTGCTTCCTTGCGCGACCAGCTCTATGCGGTGGAGAGTGTCACCCAGGGCCAGAAGATTATCTCCGCTGGCGCAGGTGATGAGGATGTGATAGCCTTTGCCAGGGAAAGGGATGAGGCCTGTGTCCAGATTTTCTTTGTTCGCAGCGGGAAGCTCATCGGGAGAGATAATTTCATACTGGAAGGCACGCAGGATGAAGAGCCCGGCCATATCATAGTCAGCTTTATCCAGTTGTTCTACGGTTCCGCTCCACATATTCCTCCCACAATACTTTTGAAGACTGAGCCGGAGGATATGGAATCCATTAGTTCCTGGCTTGCCAACCTGAGGGCGGGCAAGGTGAGCCTTAGGGTTCCCAAACGTGGTCAAAAGAAGAAGCTGGTAGATATGGTGACCGAGAACGCCGAGCAGGCACTGGCCCAGCTCAAAGCGAAGTGGCTGGCTGATACCGGAAAAACAGCCGCCGCTCTCAAAGAGGTTCAAGAACGGCTTAACCTGCCCAGTTTGCCCAACAGGATGGAGTGCTACGACATATCGAACATCCGGGGCACCTCCGCTGTAGGCAGTATGGTGGTCTTCGAGAACGGACGCCCCAAGCCCTCAGCCTACCGCCGCTTCAAGATAAAGACGGTGGAAAGCATAGATGACTACGCGATGATGCAGGAGATACTCAGGCGTCGCTTCAAACGGGTCAAGGCGCAGGATGCTACATCTTGGGCTGTTATCCCTGACTTGGTGCTTATCGATGGTGGCAGAGGACACTTGACCTCTGCTCAAGAGGTGATGCAGGAGCTTGAGATTGATTCTATCCCTCTGGCTGCACTGGCTAAGGAGAACGAGGAAATCTTCCTGCGTGATGTAGCGGAATCGCTCATACTGCCCCGCGACTCCCAGGCGCTTTACCTATTACAACGCATCCGCGATGAGGCGCACCGTTTCGCTCTTTCTTATCACCTGCATGTGCGCAAGAAGGCTGCTCTAAAATCCGAATGGTCGGTGCCTGGCATCGGCCCTAAGCGAAGACGCGCCCTGTTCAAGAAATTCGGCTCGGTCAGGGCAATCAAAGAAGCCTCGGTTGAAGAGTTGGCACAAGTACCAGGGATGACAAGGCAGTTGGCGGAGAGGGTAAAAGAGTATTCGTAATTAGTAACTGCCATCTTAAGAATTTACAATGGGGAGGAGAAAATGGAATTACCTGAGGCGTCAGAACCTATAGATTTAAAAGAGAAGGCCAAAAATTTTCACAAAGAACATCCCAATATGGATTCTGACTCGCTCCATATTTGGACTGAAATTGGAGGGACCTTAGCCAGTTATCTGTGGACCGAGTGCGAATGGGGAAAAATCTTGAGAAAAAATGGAATCAAATGGGGCAAATTCGAGAAAATTGTCTCTAAAGGAATCCCAAATTGTGGGTTAGGGAACAGATGGATTGGGATGCCTTTGTTAAGATAGTGAGCGAACTATGTACAAAGAGCTTATCTCATAAGGCATGGGCGATGTTTAGGTAGCTCTGCTCCAGAAGGCATCGATCTCATTGTCCAAGTCGCGAACTTGGTTTCTTCTTTGACTTTGGCCGGCTCCTAATCATGGTTTTACCAGTATCTTAGCTCCTTCGCCACTGGTAGCTTTCTCGA
>JBBIRL010000111.1:0-2131 GCA_037441825.1 Dehalococcoidia bacterium
CTAAGAATTACACAGTATCTTGCATATATGGGCAGGCTTTTGAAAATGGCATGGTATCCTTTACAGGGTTATCGAGTGGTTGATTTCGGTTCAGCCTGGGCTGGCCCCCAGATGACACACATTGTGGCAGATATGGGAGCCGAGGTAATCAAAGTAGAATCTCGTAACAGGATAGACTATGGCAGAATGGGTGGAGCTGCCAGCGCCAAGGATTTATTGCTCAAGACACCCGAGGCGTTAGTAGCTTCTGCGCCGGAGCGATTGGAGCTGAATCCGGTGTTTCATTTGCTGAACCGCGGCAAGCTGGGCATTACCGTTGATTTCACCAAACCCAAGGGAGCCGAGCTGATTAAGGAATTGGTCAAGAAAAGCGATGTTGTTGCCGACAACTTCACCCCCGGCGTGTTAGACAGATACGGGTTGGGCTATGAATCGCTTGCAGAGATCAAGCCGGATATAATTGTGATATCCCTTTGCTTTGCCGGTCATACCGGCCCTCTTAAGGGAACCAGGGGGTATGCTCCCATTATCACGGCTCTGGCTGGACTCGATAGCGTCGCTGGCTATCCGGATGAATCAGTTCCCTGCGGGCCGAGATTCGCCTATGGTGACCATGTGGCAGCTATGCACGGGGCTCTGGCGATACTCATTGCTCTGATTCACCGTAACAGGACAGGAGAGGGCCAGTATATAGATATCTCAGAGTGGGAGGCAACAACATCTCTGCTGGGCGAGCCACTTATGGAATATATTATGAACAGCCGGATTCAAAAGCCTAAAGGCAATCGCGATCCCATCATGGCGCCCCACGGCTACTATCCATGCAAGGGAGATGGTCAATGGGTCTCAATTGCGGTTAAGACGGATGAGGAGTGGCGGAACTTCTGTCAAGCCATAGGAAATTCAACCCTGGCTGGCGATGAAAGATTCGCCGATAGGTATAGCAGGCTGCTAAACCAGGATGCGCTAGACAAGCTGGTGAGCCAGTGGACTGTCAATTACACCCCCTACGAGGTGACGGAGATTCTACAGAAGGCTGGGGTGGCGGCTGCTCCCTTCTTAATCTCCAGGGAACAATACCATGACCCTCATTTCAGGGAGAGAGGAATCTTTGTAGAGGTCAACCATCCCAGGAGTGGCCATGAGGTATTTTATGGCATCCCGTGGAAGCTGAGCGATACGCCGGGCGAGGTTCGCAGCAGCGGGCCTTTGTTGGGCCAGGATAACGAATATGTGTTAAAGGAGATGCTGGGCTTATCACAGGAGGACCTTGAACATCTCGTGGAGGAGAAGGTCATCTTCTAATCTTGGGCAACATATTGATATGTGACTTCGCTATGCTTCGACAAGAGTGGGTACTTGCGACATCATCACTTGTCGCCCGAGTATTTGCAGGAAAGAATCCACAGCACAGGAATCCTGCTGTTCCTGGGATAGCTTCAGAAAGGCTTCAACTGCCTCCTCATTGCTAAGGTGGATCGGATAAGGGTGGCGGTAGGTTGTATTACTGCAATACCCCGCCGCTCTTTGCCGCTTATTGGGGGACCCGGCAATGAGCATAGTATCTCCCAAGCGCTCCAGTTGGGGCATTAACATGTCAGTAGATATATGCCGTACTCTTTTCCCGCTGTACTCAGCCTGTGTCAATGGTGTTGATTCAATGAGGCCATAGTCCAGGATGTGAATCTTGCCGCTGGTACGTGATGTGGCAGCGATATGCAACTCCCCTATCAGGCTGGTCAGTTTGTTGTAACCCCCGGGTTGGTTTGCAATATCCTCGCCCAGCAGGTTCACCCACTCCCCATGCTCACGAATGGAGGCTCGCAATATCTCAGCCATCAACACCGACTTCCGTGCCATTTGCATATACCTCGCCAGTTCTCTGGGACGGGTAGCAGAACCGAAAGTCGGGATAGCGAATTCCGCACCTGGGGTGGATTCTCCATCCTGCATCCAATCCATAGTCTTAAACTCCTCGAGAGAAATCTGTCCACATATCAATGACCTGATGACTTCACTCTGCTCCGGCGCTAATTGACGACCTCCTTTTTTCAATACCAGTCTTCTTATTTCAAGGGCTCTTTTTACTCTTGCGCTAACGTCATCAAGATCGAAGGGTTTGGTCACGTAG
>JBBIRL010000111.1:2164-6774 GCA_037441825.1 Dehalococcoidia bacterium
CGATGTGCCTTTTTATATCGGACGCCGCAGTTATCATAAAGACACAGGTATCAGGATGGTCAGCAGCAAGTCTGCGCAGTACTTCCATTCCCGACAGGCCTGGCATATTTATGTCAAGGAGCACCAGATCGAAGCTCTTCAGAGAGGCTTTATACAAAGCTTCCTTGCCATCGGCTGCAACATCACAGTAGTAGCCGTCGAACTCTAATTTCCGAGAGAGGATGCTTCTTATTGACTCTTCATCATCGACTATTAATATGGTCAACTTATCTTCTTCCATTTACAACCTCCGGGCCTCAATTAAGCCGGGTCTCTCAAGAGCAGGCTGACCGTCAGGGATGATCGGTATCTCCACCACAAAGGTCGCTCCCTCCCCGTACTTACTCTTGGCATAAATATGGCCGTTGTGCTCCTTGATAATGCCATAGCATATGCTCAACCCCAGCCCCGTCCCCTTCCCTACAGCTTTTGTAGTGAAGAACGGGTCAAATATCCTCGTTAGGTTCTCTTCCGGGATTCCCGGTCCATTATCGGCAAAGTTGATTTGGAGCATCTCGCCTACTTTTTTTGTCTCTATGCAGAGTTTCCCCTTCATGTAGGCCCCTGTCATTGCCTGCTCTGCATTGTTAATGATGTTCACAAAGACCTGTTGCATCTGGTAGAAGTCAGCCATGGTCTTGGGAAGGTCTGGGTCCAACTTCAATGATAGCTCTATGTTTTCGACCCTCATCCGATAAGAATGTAAATCCAGACTTTTTGTGAGGGCTTCGTTTATGGCAATGAGGCTTTTCTCTGGTTTATGCCTGCGGGCAAATGAAAGAAGGTTCTGGGTGATTCTACCGGCGCGTTGCGCCTCTTTATAGATGGTTTCCAGGTCTTTTTTCGTGGTTTCGTCCAATCCGTTTGTAGATGCCAGAAGCTGGGCAAACCCCTGGATTGCGGCAAGGGGATTGTTCAACTCGTGGGCTACACCCGCTGCCAGTTCACCGATCGCAGCTAATCTGCCGGCGAGGTTAAGCTGTTCTTCTATTCTTTGTTTTTCCTCTTCAGCTCTCTTGCGTTCAGTGATATCTCTCGCAATGCAGACAATGCCATGTGGCACATCGTCTCTCCCCTGCATCGCAGAGGTGGAAAGAGATATACTCAGTTTTCTGGTATCTTTTGTCAAAAATGTTGTCTCGATTTCTCTCATCGATTCTGTCTTCATCATTTGCTCGAACACTGTGCTTTCGGGCAAAGCTTTCCTTTTCTCTTCTTCTGGGAAGAGTATTTCCACTGATTTGCCAACTAATTCGTTCTCTTTGTATCCCAAGGAACTCAGTGCAGCCTGGTTGGCAGTCAATATTTTGCCTCTCGGGCTTATTAAAAGTAAGGCATCTGACATGGTGGATATAATACTTTGTGCAGCAGCCGCAGGAGTTAGGATAAATAGCTTGTATCTCCAAATTGCATACCCGACGAAAGCAATTCCGAAAACAAATGCGGCTGTAGATAATCCTGGAATTTCGATCTGAAGCGGTGCAAGCAGCGCATGTGCCAAGACGCTTATGGTTGTAGGGGCGCATATCCCGATTAAGACATATCTGGCCTGTTGCTTCTTTCTTTGATCGGTCGTCTTAAAATCGTATAGAATGCACATAAATATAGATATAATTGCCAAGCCGATAGCCCAGCAATTGATCAGAGCGGGCATCAGGATATTGTCAGGCATACTGTATATCCAGCCCCAATGCTGCTTTACCGGTTCTCCTGTGGCCAGCCCTGTAGTTAGCTGCAAAATAGAAAAAGCTAATGCGGGGCCATACAGTAGGATGTAATTTAATTTGTTCTTTAGCAGCTTCAAATTTTCTGTGACAACCAGGACGAAATGGAAAAGAAGGGCTATCCCTATAGGCCAAAGGCCGGTCAATTTTAGGGCTCGAAGTGCTATATTGGGGTTCTGTGCCTGGAGATTGCCGAATTCCATGAATGCCAGATAAGATGCTATTATGCTCAATAACATGAAAAGGCGATGCAGCGTACTTCTAGTATCCTGGAAGAAAACCCAACTTCCGAGGAAGAAACAAACCCAAGACGTTATTAAAAAGATTAAAGCTAAGAAATTCACAGCTTACTCCACTTTACCATCACTCGTTTCGCGTGGGATATACATGTTCGAAGGTTAACACACTAGATTTGAAGGATAAATAGTCCTTTTAGGCGCTTATTGATAAGAAAATGGTACTGCTGAGTACTAGGAGAGACAGGCAGGGAGAGAAGCCCTGGTGGTCGATATTATGTCAATTTTCCGTGTGCTGAAAGCGAATTGGCTAGTTCACTAATCGTAGTAACGGTTAGATTTTCACCTTACCGTAGCGTTCCCATTCGCTGTAGACACAGCCGCAGTATCCCTGGTGGTAGAGGCCGAGTTCTCGAGACAGGCTGTGGCTCTCCCTGAAGCCCGGTCGGAAATCCTCATAGTAGAACCTGACTCCTTTTTCTTTTCCGAGCTGCTCTCCCAACTCCCGCAGCAGGTCGTGCTTCTGATAAGGGCTGATGAGCAAGGTGGTAGTAAAAGCTTCAATCCCTTTTTCTTGAGCAGCCTCGGCGGTTTTCTGTAACCGCAACCTGTAGCAATCGGGGCAGCGGTTGCTCTCATGGCCTGCAACAGCCTGAAAGTACTTTGGCATGTCGTAGCCCTCAGCTATGACTAGAGGCAGGTTTGTCGCTCGGGCAAAGGTTTGCATAGCCTCCAGGCGGAGCTGGTGCTCCCGAAAGGGGTGGATATTGGGATTATACCAGAAGGCCGTAACTTTAAGTTCCTTGTCTTGCAAGGACTTCACCACGTAGGTAGAGCAGGGGCCGCAGCAAACGTGGAGAAGAACCGTGGTCATTCTTTAGCTTCCAATCAGGGTTTTGATTACAAAAGACTGGGTTGGTCTGGTTTTCCCTTGGGATAAGGCAATTCTAGATGTTCATAGGCGAAGCGGGTAGCCATCCGACCCCGCGGGGTGCGTTCCATAAAACTCAATTGCAGAAGATAGGGCTCGTAGACATCCATGATGGTGTCTGCCTCTTCGCTGATGGCAGCGGCAATGGTGTCCAAGCCAACAGGGCCACCGTTGAACTTCTCGATGATGATACGGAGAATCTTGTGGTCTATCTCGTCGAGCCCGATGGGATCGATTTCCAATCTACCCAAGGCTTCTAAAGCGATTTTTTCTGTGATGACCCCTTTACCTTTTACCTGAGCATAGTCTCTGACGCGCTTGAGCAATCTATTAGCTACTCTCGGAGTGCCACGGGCACGTTTAGCGATTTCCTCTAGTCCCCTCTTCTCGGCTTCTATGGCGAGGAGGCGGGCTGACCTTGCGAGTATGACTTCGATAGCACTCTGGTCATAGAAATCGAGCCGATACACTGCACCGAATCTATCCCGGAGCGGCGGGCTGAGCAGTGCGAAGCGTGTTGTCGCTCCGACGAGGGTAAAGCGAGGTAGGTTCAGTCTGAGGCTCCTGGCTCCTGCACCTTTGCCCATGACGATATCGAGGGCGAAATCCTCCATCACCGGGTAGAGCACCTCCTCTACTACACGGCCCAGGCGGTGTATCTCGTCGATGAACAGAACGTCTCCTTTGTTGAGGTTGGTGATGATGGCTGCGATATCGCCGGGGCGCTCTATAGCAGGTCCGGAGGTGATCTTGATATTCACTCCCATCTCAGCAGCGATGATATAAGCCAGAGTCGTCTTGCCCAGCCCCGGCGGGCCATAGAGCAAGATATGGTCTAAAGTTTCTCCCCTTCCCTGAGCAGCAGCCATAGCTATCTTCAGGTTTTCTTTGACCTTATCTTGCCCCACAAAGTCAACAATGTGTTTAGGGCGAAGGCCTCTATCAAGAACGATATCTTCTGCTCTGGGTTTAGCTGATATTATCCGCTCCATCATGCCTCTTCGTCAGAACTGTGGCATATTATATCAGATTAAGATTTCTTTGCCGAGAAAAGATAGAAGGAGGGCTTCATCCATCCGGTCTCCTGAATTTGCTAAGTTTTCTCCTTTTTATGTAATTGACACCCCTGATTATATGATATACACTTTTGTAGGCCAGTGAATTTTGGAAACTAAAAGGAGCATGAATGGACACCAGCAAAAATAAGCGAGAGTGGCAGGAGAAGACCCTGAAACCATCGCTGAAGCGCGCCCCGGAGCGCGAGGAACGTTTCTTGACCAATTCGGGGCTTGAAGTCGATGACTTATATGCCTCTGATGACCTTCAAGGGTTCGATTATGTCCAGAAGCTGAGTTTCCCCGGGGAGTATCCTTTCACGCGGGGAGTGCAGCCAACCATGTACCGGGGAAGAGTCTGGACGATGCGCCAGTATGCAGGCTTTGCCTCGGCCGAGGAGTCCAACAAACGCTATCATTACCTGCTGGAGCAAGGACAGACTGGACTCAGCGTAGCTTTTGATCTGCCCACCCAGATTGGATATGACTCAGACCATCCCAAGGCCAAGGGTGAGGTGGGCAAGGTGGGCGTGCCCATATCCAGTCTCGAGGATATGGAAACTCTGTTTAAGGGGATTCCTTTTGATAAGGTTAGCACCTCGATGACCATAAACTCTACTGCTCC
>JBBIRL010000112.1:0-6738 GCA_037441825.1 Dehalococcoidia bacterium
CATCGAACGTGGAGAGAAACCCCTTGACGGAGCCCGCAGGGAACTCGAAGAGGAGACCGGCTTCTCCGCTGAAAAGTGGGAGGAATTGGCCTTTTTTTACACCAGCCCCGGCTTTACTACGGAATTCATGCACCTTTATCTCGCCACTGACCTCAAACCTATGAAAAGAGCCCCAGACGATGATGAGGACATTGAGTTGGTGCGCGTTCCGTTGAAGAAAACCCCAGAGCTTATTGTTTCGGGAGAAATATGCGATGCCAAAAGCATCGCAGGGCTGCTCATGGCGCTGCGCAAGGTTCGGACGAAATAAGAAGCCCGAAAATTTAACCCGTTTCCTGTTACTTGCCCGCTTGTTTGGCCTTTTCCTCCTCCACCAATACACGGCGCAGCACTTTGCCGATGATGGATTTGGGCAGGCTGTCTCGGAACTCCACTATCTTGGGCAGTTTGAAGCGAGCCAGGCGCTCGCGGCAGAACTCGATGATTTCCTCAGCAGTGGCGGTCTCGCCTTCCTTGAGCACGATGGCTACTTTCACTGTCTCGCCGCGGTAGGGGTCGGGAATGCCGTAGGCAACTGCTTCTTTGACCTTGGGGTGTTCGTAAAGAACCTCCTCGATTTCCCGAGGATAGATGTTATAGCCGCCGGCGATAATCATCTCTTTCTTGCGGTCCACGATGAAGAAGAAGCCGTCCTCGTCCATCTTGGCCAGGTCTCCGGTGTAGAGCCAGCCATTGCGTAACACCTGTTTGGTCTCCTCCTGCCGGTTCCAATAGCCTTGCATGACTTGAGGCCCTCTGATAACAAGCTCCCCGACCTCTCCTACAGGCATCTCCTTCTCGCCGGTCTCTGAGTCCATTATCTTGGCCTCTACATCCGGGAAAGGCACCCCGATACTTCCAGCCTTGCGTTTGCCGATTTGCGGGTTCGCGGTGACCACAACCGGGGCTTCGCTGAGTCCATAGCCTTCTGCAAGCTTGCCCCCGGTGATTTTCTCGAAATTCTGCTGCACCTCCAATGGCAGCGGCGCCGCGCCGCTGGTACAGCTCTTGATTGAACGCAGATTATATTTCTTCGCATCCGGATGGTTATTAATTGCTACATACATGGTAGGCACACCGGGAAAGAAAGCAGGCTTATACCGGTTGATGGCTTTAAGCACTTGCAGGGTGTCCCAGCGTGGCAGCAGCACCATCGCCGCTCCGCCCAGTACAGAGAAGTGCATTACTGCCACCATGCCATAAACATGAAACAGCGGCATTACACCCATCACCACCTCCATGCCCTCCCTAAAGTCCACGGGATTCGCCCAGGCTTTCATCTGGTAGATGTTGGCAACCACGTTACGGTGCAGGGCCACCGCACCTTTGCTGATGCCGGTAGTCCCACCTGTGTACTGAAACATGGCGAGGTCATCGGGGGTTACTGTTACCGAGGGCGGTTCAGGGCTGAAGCGGTGCAATAGGTCTTGAAAAGAGTAGGTGTCCTTAGCTCCGGCGATGCTAACCCGGTGTCCCTCTTTCTTCTCACGGAGAAGGGTGAATAAGAGTCGGCTTACAGGAGGCAAGTACTCTTTGATGTTTGTTACTACAACATTTTTTAGCTTTGTTCGTTCTTTCAGTCCGGCAACAGTGCGATAAAAGAGGCTGAGGACAATAATGGTATCGGCACCACAATCGTTGAACTGGATCTCCATCTCACGCGGCGAGTATAATGGGTTGGTCCCTACTACTATGCCTCCTGCCTTGAGCACAGCATAGTAACTGATGACGAACTGAGGACAATTGGGCATGAGCAAGACAACCCTCTCGCCTTTCTTGACCCCGATGCTTATCAGCGCGTTAGCCAGCCTGTTTACCTGCTGCTCCAGTTGCTTGTAGCTCAGCCGGTAGGCATCGCCTAAAGCGCCGGGGAAAATAATGGCGGTGTGGTTGGGGAAACGGTTTGCGGTTTGCTCGAGTAACTGGTGCAGGGTAACTTTAGGGTAATCGATTGTTGCGGGGACGTCCGGGTCATAGCTCTTCACCCATACTTTCTCCATCTCGACCTCCTTACCAACAGGTGTATTCTCTGCCTCTCTGAGTCAGTCTGCGGTGTCTCTCGTTAACCATGCAGCTTCCGATAGAATGATAATCCAGCTAAAACCTGAGTCTCTTTTTAGCTGCCTTTAGCAGGTCATCCCTGAACTTGGGATGCGCAATGTTGATAAGAGCCAAGGCGCGCTCCTTTTCATTGAGTGGCGCAAGGTTGGCGATCCCGTACTCGGTGACTACATACTGCGTGTAATGTCTGGGCACGGTTACCCTGGCTCCCTCTGCAAGGTAAGGCACGATGCGAGATATCTCACCGTTATGGGCAGTGCTGGGCAGGATGTTTATCGCTCTTCCACCCTCGGACCAGTAAGAGCCGATCACGAAGTCAAGCTGGCCGCCCGGGCCGGAGCGCATCGAATCTCCGAAAGACTCCGAGGCGATGGTTCCCACAAGGTCGACCTCGACAGAGCCGTTTATGGCCACCAAATTTTTCTCCCTGGCCAGTAGAGGAATTGAGTTAGAGTATGAAGCAGAATAGAACTCGACCATGGGGTTGTTGCCCAGGAAGTCGTAAAGCTCCTGGTCGCCAATGGCAAAAGCCATGATCATCTTGTTAGGATGGGTCACTTTATATTTGCAGGTGACGACGCCATTCTCCACTAGCAGGTGGGTGCCCTGGGGAGCCATCTCGGTGTGAATGCCAAGGTTCTTAAGACCGCTATCCGCGATAAGCTTGGATATCTGTCCAGGAACAGCGCCTATTCCTACCTGAAGGCAGTCCCTGTCCCTGAGCAAGCTCACCACGTTATTCGCAATCTTTTTATGCACATCAGATGGCTCAGGCATAGGCGGCGAAAACAGGGGTTCGTCTATCTCGACGAACTTGGAAAACCGGCTGACATGGTAGTGCGAATTGCCGTAAGTATGCGGCATCTTCGGATTTACCTCGCCGATAACCACTGCACCCTGGTCAATGATGTCCGAAGTGAAGAACATATCAAGTCCCAGGGATACGTAACCGTGGTTGTCCGGCGGACTGACCTGGGTGAGCATGACGTGCCTGCGCGGATCGACTTCTTGCCGTTTCTTCGCTACAGTGCCCACACTGGAGCTTTGTACTGGGATGAATGTAGTAATACCCGATTCATGCTGCCACATGGTAAGCTGGTTATAGAAGCCGCACATCATATCGAAGGTTTTTTTGTATTCGGGTGCAAAAATCTTGTACGGATGGAATACAAGCGCCGATATATACTCGACATTCTCGAGTTCATCTTTCCGGTCCGCGATTGCGTCCATCAGCGCCGTGGAAGGCTCACCGAGCCCAAGGGGAGTTAACAATCGGTCGCCCGATTTAATAATCTTAGCAGCCTCCTGGTAGCTGCACAGCTTCGCCTTGTATTCAGATTTCCAGGACATTCTCTTCCTCCTTGCAGCAAAATAATTCTGTTGGACGAGAGGCCTTCATAAGAATGAATAGTGATTATCACGAGACAAGGAACCCTCCCTAATTACAGGTGGTTTCTTGCAGACTCGTGTTGCGAAATTATAAGTGGGTCTCTCCTCAGTTGTCAATGGGGGAGATATTGACAGTCTACTCAAATGGTGCAGAATCAAGCTGTCAGCCTATCACCCCGGCCTTGCGCAGTGAATTAATGCGCTTAGCATCATAGCCTATTTCATGCAATATCTCATCAGTGTGCTGCCCGAATCGGAGGCACCAATTCCTCACCTGGAACGGTGACCCGGATAGCCTTATCATGGAGCCCACCTGTCTGACACTGCCCAGAACCGGATGAGGTATTTGTCTAATCATACCACGGGCAGTCAATTGGGGATCTGAGACCAGTTCATCTATGGAGTAAACAGGGGCAACACAGGTATCCTTCTGTCTTAAGATTTCCACCCATTCATCACGTGTTTTGGTCAGGAAGGTCTGTTTAAGATACCGGAAGATTTCCTCTCGCTTCTCACCTTCGGTAAATTGATGCTCGATGAAATCATCGCGGCCCAGAAGCTGACATAGATTGCTATAAAACCACGGCTCAAAAGCGGCGATGCTGATGTACTTCCCGTCTTTTGTCTCATACACGTTGTACCACGGCCAATGTCCGGTGAATATCGTCTCGCCTCTTTTGTGCTCTGCTCCGTAGGCAAGATAAGAGTTAATCCACAGGGACATCAGTTCCACAATTCCATCTGTCATGGAGACATCAACGAACTGCCCTTTATCGGTCTCTACGCGAGCCATCAATGCTGACAGAATCCCGATGGCAGCGTTCATGCCGCCGGCGGCGAAGTCTGCCACCAGCGTACCTGGTATAACAGGCGCACCGCCGCATTCACCTGTCAGGCCTAACAGTCCACCCACGGATGTGTAGTTTATATCGTGTCCGGGTAAATCGCGATAGGGGCCGTCTTGTCCATAACCTGTTATCGAGGCGTAGATAATTCTGGGATTTATCTTCTTGATGGTTTTGTAATCAATCCCCAGGCGCTGCGTAACGCCGGGCCTGTAGCTCTCCATAACGACATCGGCAGCCTTAGCCAGCTCATAAAAGATAGTGCGGCCATCTTCGGCTTTCAGGTCAAGTCCTATGACCCTGCAATTTCTTATTCCCGGGAAAGTCGGGTCATTAGACAGGGCATATTTGATCAGGCCGCCGCGGCGCTCGGGGTCGGGCTCGTGGATCTTAATAATATCAGCGCCAAGGTCTCCGAGCAGGGTAGCGCAAAATGGGCCGGGGCCTACCCATGCCATATCCAGCACCCTTATTCCTTGTAAAGCCTGGCGTTTTGCCCCGGCAACTCTCATTTGCACCTTATCTATTGGTCGTCTCGCAGCTACAACGGGTTTTATCGCTAACAGGTGTACTTCTCTGCCTCTATGATCCGGTCTGCAATATCTCTTCTTATCTGTACGGCGTTTACAGGAACGACCTGCGAGATTTTCCTCAATATCGCGAGTTGGCTATCGAGCGCCTCGCCGCTTTCCATTGCTGCCAGCGTCTGCTGGGCATAATTGCCCATCCTGCCCATGGCATCATTTACATAGAGCTGTACCATGGCTATCTTCGTCTTGGATTGCTCAGCACCGACAGACTCGATAGATTTCAGAGCCCTGAGAAGGCCGCTCTCCATGGCATAGATTTCCTGGGCGGTATCGGCCAGTAGCCCCAGAACCTCCTGTTGCTCCTCTATGGCCATTCCATATTTCTGCGCCGCAGTCCCGGCGAGAAACACGAATATCTTCTTCGCTCTATCTACGAGCTTGCGCTGGTATCCCAGAGGGCCACTCTTTGCATCGGGACGGAGGGGCTTCATGGACGGCAACTTGTTTTTAATATTCTCTGCCTCGGTAAATAGGGGCAACTCATTCTTCAATGCCTTTCTCATCAGCCACCCGGTTATAATGACCCTGTTTATCTCATTTGTCCCCTCAAATAGTCTGGTTATTCGAGAATCTCTGTATATCCTTTCTGCCGGATAGTCCTCGATATATCCGTAACCACCGTATATCTGAACTGTCTCATCAGCTACATAGCCCTCAACCTCCGAACCGTAAACCTTGTTGATAGAGCACTCCACGGCGTACTCCGCAATGCTTTTTGCGCTTTGCTTGCCAATATCGTCGGCAGTATGGTCTAAGGTAGATAAAATTGTTTCAATGAGTCCACCGGTTCGATAGACCATGCTCTCCAGCATGTATGTCCTTGTAGCCATCTCTGCAAGCTTGTGTTTTATGAGTCCAAACTGGCATATCGGCTTGCCAAACTGTATCCTCTGCTTAGCATATTTCACCGAGTTCCCTATAGCCAGCTTGGCTGCTCCCACACACACGGCAGCCAATTTGAATCTGCCTATGTCGAGGATATTGAACGCCACCACATGCCCCCTGCCGATTTCAAAGAGGACATTCTCTACCGGCACCCTGGCTCCATCGAGGAATATGGAGCATGTCGAGGAGCCACGAATCCCCATCTTTTTCTCCTCGACGCCTGCAGATACACCCTCAAACCCCTTCTCCAGGATAAAGGCGGTCATCTTGTCGCCACCAACCTTGGCATAGGTGAAAATTATGTCGGCAAGGGCTCCATTAGTGATAAACTGCTTGGTGCCATCAAGTTTATAGTATTTCCCGTCCGGCGATAGAACCGCCGTGGTTTTTATGGAGAGGGCATCGGTGCCAGCCTCCGGCTCGGTCAGGGCATAGGCCCCAATCTTTTCACCGCGTACCAGGGAGGGAAGATATTTCTCTTTCTGGGACTTACTGCCAAATAACACCAAAGGCATTGATCCTATCCCGGTATGGCAGTTCAACGTAACGCCAAAGGCCCCTGCAGCCGCTGTGTGTTCACTGATTATCAGAGAGGTTATGCTGCCCATGTGAGAACCGCCGTATTGTTCTTCTATATCCGTCCCCAGAAGGCCCAGCTCTCCCACCTTCAGCAAGAGCTTGCGGCTCAGGTCCCAATCCTTATGTTCCAGCTTCTCCGTATTAGGTGCGACCTCGTTTTTAACGAAGCGCTCTGTGGTATCGATTATCATCCGGTGCTCTTCGCTGAAGTCCTCAGGTGTGAACATATCTCCAGCAGGCACTTCTTCAACCAGAAATGAGCCGCCCTTTCTGATAGTTTTCTCCGCCATAGCCTCCTCCTTATTCCTCTCTTTCGAATATACCTGCTGCCCCCATGCCTCCTCCAATAC
>JBBIRL010000113.1:0-6727 GCA_037441825.1 Dehalococcoidia bacterium
CTCAAAGAGCCCACGGTACTCCCGGCGAGGCTGCCCAATCTGCTCCTTAACGGCGCCGCAGGGATAGCCGTCGGCATGGCAACCAATATCCCACCGCATAACCTCAGCGAGCTCTGCGATGGCATCTCCTACCTGATCGATAATCCCGAGGCCACCATCGATGACCTCATAAAGCTAATTCCAGGCCCCGACTTCCCCACAGGTGGCATTTTGGAGGGGAGAGAAGGGATAAGTAGCGCCTATACTACCGGCCACGGCAGGATGGTGGTCAGGGCCAAGGCACATATCGAGGAGGCAACTAAGGGAGGAAGATACCAGATAGTGGTTACTGAGTTGCCTTATCAGACCAATAAATCGACACTGGTGGAAAGGATCGCCGAGCTGGCCAAGAACAAGAGGATCGATGGAATCTCTGAGGTGCGCGACGAGTCTGATAGAGAGGGTATGCGCATCGTAATCGAACTAAGACGAGAGGGACAGGCACAGCAGATTCTCAACAACCTCTATAAGCACACTGCGATGCAGTCCTCCTTCTTTGCCAATATGCTGGCCCTGGTCGACAGCCAGCCCAAAGTGATCACCCTAAAAGGCGCTCTCTTAAACTATATCGACTTCCGCCGCCAGATTATTACCCGAAGGTCTCGATTCGACCTGGAGCGAGCCAAAGAGCGAGCTCACATCCTCGAGGGATTCAAGATCGCCCTTGACAACCTGGATGCAGTTATCGCTACCATACGCCGTTCCCAGACCGTAGAGTCAGCGCGCGAAAACCTGATGAAGCAATTCAAACTCTCTCAGATTCAGGCGCAGGCTATCCTCGATATGCAGCTACGTCGTCTGGCAGCCCTGGAACGTAAAAAAATTATCGATGAATATACAGAGGTACTGAAAACTATTGCCTATCTTGAGGACCTTCTAGCCAATCCCAAGAAGATAGATTTCCTGATTAAGGATGAGGTCAGCGAACTGAAGTCCAAGTACGGTGACCCCCGGCGCACTGAGATAAGCGATGAGGAGATAAGAGATTTTAACGACGAAGACCTCATCCCCAAACAGCCGATGGTGGTCACCTTGAGCAATAGAGGATACATAAAGAGAGTAGCTACAGACACATACCGGCAGCAGCACCGTGGAGGCAGGGGAATCATAGGCATGGAGACAAAGGAGGCGGACACCGTCCGGCAACTGCTCGTTGCCAGCACACACCATAACCTGCTATTCTTCACCGACCGGGGACGGGTATTCCAGCTAAAGTGCTACGACATCCCCAGGGAGAGTTCCCGTACCGCTAGGGGCATGCCTATTGTTAACCTGCTTTCAATAGAGGCCAAAGAGCGAGTTACTGCGGTTGTAGCTATCACCGCTTTCTCGGAGGACAAATTCCTGGTGATTGCCACCATCAAAGGCGAGGTCAAGAAAACAAGCCTCGCTGAGTTTTCTTCGGTGCGCTCCAGCGGGCTTATCGCTATGGACTTAGAGCAGGGCGATGAGCTGATTGCGGCCAGGCTTGCAGGAGCAGATGATCAGGTCATCCTGGTAACTGAGGGCGGTCAATCAATCAAGTTTGCTGTTTCGGAATTGCGAGCTGCTTCCCGGACCAGTGGCGGTGTGCGCGGCATCCGCATTGCCGATGACGACCGTGTGGTCGCTATGGATGTCGTTGACCTCGATGCCCACCTCTTCGTCATCAGCGCCAATGGGTACGGCAAACGTACGCCTCTGGATACTTACCCGCTTCAAGCACGGGGAGGCAGCGGTGTGCGTACTTTCAAGGTCGTAGATAAGACAGGCAAAGTTATAGCGGCATCCGTTGTTTATCCCCATCAGGGGCTTATGCTCATATCCGCCAAAGGTATAGTAATACGAACCACCCTCGATGACATCCCATCCCTGGGGAGAGACACGCAAGGCGTGAGCGTGATGAAGGTAGAGCCGGGCGATAAGGTAGCCTCCTTCAGTTGCCTGCTTAGAGAGTAAGCCTTCCAAGCTCTTGCCCGTCAAATAAACGGCGGCTTGTCCTATTTCAAAGCTAGATTGAGCAGCCCTTCGTTTCTCGCCTTCCGACATTTACCCTCAATATGCTATATAATGTTGCAGCAGAGGGATATTAAATAAATGGCAGAGGAAGACCCTACACTCAATACCATTACCGATGATGGGAAAGGTATAGAAGGAGGCGAGGGGCAAACCAAAGCTGCAAAACGACTTTTTTTGTCGCGTGAGCTGTATCTACGTATATTAGTTATCATACTTGTGCTGGGTGTCACCGCCAGTATTTTCGTATTTCGCGACAGGGTGGCAAACCTTGCCGGTTATGGTTACCTAGGCGCTTTCCTCATAAGCCTTCTCAGCAGCGCTACCATCATCCTGCCCGTACCCGGGATAGCAGTGATCTTTGCCCTCGGTGCTACTTACGATCCATATCTGGTAGGATTGGCAGCAGGTGCAGGGTCAGCTCTGGGTGAACTCAGCGGCTATATGGCAGGTTACAGCGGCCAGGGAGTCTTCAAGAAGAGCAAGACATATCTGCGCATGGAGTATTGGATGAGGCGACGGGGCTCGGTGGTTATTTTTGTGCTCGCCTTCGTGCCCAATCCTATTTTTGACCTGGCAGGCGCCGCCGCGGGGATATTAAAATATCCCGTCTGGAAATTCCTGTTTTTTTGCTTCCTGGGGAAAACACCGAGGAGTATACTCGTTGCTTTCGCCGGTGCCTGGGCGCTTGAGGGGGTGCTCAAGTTTCTGGAGAGGTACTTTTAGCCTGTCCTAGCAAAGTGTTGCAGGGCGAGTTTTATCTTGTCCTCAAGAGAGAGGTCAGGAGCATCAGGAAGTGTGGCAATAGCGGAGTTCGCCTCCGCTGCTGAATAGCCCAAAACAATCAATGCTGCCTTAACATCTTCTTGCGGAGAACGGCTGGCCACACCTACCTGCTCAAACTTGCCTTTTAATTCTAAGACGAGGCGCGCCGCTGTCTTCTTGCCCACCCCTGATACCGAACTCAGTACTTCAACATCGCCTCGAGATATAGCAACCTCAAATCGTTCCGGGCTGAGAGCTGAAAGAAGTGCAAGGGCGGTTTTAGGGCCGATTCCGGACACGGCGATAAGCATCTCAAACAGCCTGAGCTCTTCAGATGAGGCAAAGCCGTAAAGAGCTAGATTATCCTCCCGTACATGAAGATGTGTATGGAGTTTCACTCTGTCACCGGGGATTCCCAGTGTGCTTATGGTGGAGGTCGGAGACTGGAGACGAAAGCTCACGCCGCCGACATCCACAACAACCCCATCTTCACCACGTGATTTCAATATACCTTCGATGCCAGCGATCATCGTCGATTCTTCACTTTTACAAACTATTTGCCAATAGACGGGAAAGGCGTGCCTCGCTTATGTGGCAGATAGCAACTGCCAGGGCATCGGCTGCATCATCCGGCTCAGGGATACAGTCTAGCCCAAGCTGCATACTTACCATCTCCTGAACCTGTCTCTTCTCACCGCGGCCATAGCCTGAGACCCTTTGTTTGACCTGGAGCGGTGTATAATCATAAACAGGAAGCCCCTTATTAGCTGCAGCCAGAAGAGCCACTCCCCGGGCCTGTCCTACCATCAGCGCTGTTCTCAGATTGCGAGCTACAAAGAGCTCAACAGCAACCTCTTTAGGGCTATGGCGTTCAATTATGGCGATGACGCCTTCATAAAGAGTGCGTAACCTTTCGGCAGTAGCTTGTTTAGCCGGTGTGGATAATCCGCCGTATTCTATAGCGGTGAGATTGCCCTCGTTTTCCTCAATGATGCCATATCCCATCATCGCAAGACCAGGGTCGAGTCCTAAAACACGAGTTGGCATCGAGGCATCGTTATCCCTGATACTTACCCACTACATCATCGGGGAAATCAGCATTAGTGTATACATGCTGCACCTCATCAAGCTCCTCCAGCTTGTCGAGAAGCTTGAGCGCCTGAAGTGCAGACTTTTCGTCAAGCTTAATCATCGTCTTGGGGACCATAGACAGCTCCGAGGAGGAGATCGGGACCCTCTTTAACTCCAGCGCTTTTCTCACCGCTTCGAGGTCCTGGGGCTTGGTATTTACTTCCAGGGAAGTGCCATCGATTTTTACATCTTCTGCTCCAGCGTCGATGGCGAACAGGGCTACTTCCTCTGCATTTTCTTTGGTACCCTCAATGATGATTACGCCTCTGGACTCGAATAGCCAGGTCACAGAGCCACTCTCACTCAGGTTGCCACCGCTCCGGCTTAAAATGTTGCGCAACTCAGCGATAGTCCGGTTCTTGTTATCGGTAAGAACCTGCACCAGGACGGCACTCCCGCCGGGGCCATATCCCTCATAGCTAACCTCAGCTAGCGCTGCTCCATCGGTTCCGCCGCTGGCACGCCTGATAGCACGTTCGATATTTTCCAGAGGCATATTGTTGTCTCGTGCCTTCTGGATTATCAATCTCAGCTTAAAATTGTTTTGCTGATCAGCTCCACCCTGACGGACAGCAACAGATATTTCGCGACCTAACTTGGTGAAGAGTTGTCCGCGTGAGGCATCGGCAGCTCCCTTTGACCTTTTAATCTTCGACCATTTGGAATGCCCCGACATACTATCCCCCTCCTATCAACAGCCAAAGACGCCGTCCTATCCCGCTTTCCTCTCAGCCACAGCTTTCCTGATGAATTCAGCAATATCCTTGGTAGGGGTACCCGGGCCGAAGATCCCCTTGATACCGATTTTGTTCAACGCCGGGTGATCTTCCTCAGGGATAATACCTCCTGCAATCACCATTACGCGATCCATTTTTCTCTTTTTAAGCTGCTCCATTATAAGAGGGAAAAGCTCAATGTGTGCCCCAGAGAGAATGCTCAGCCCAACGACATCCACATCCTCCTGCAATGCGCTCTGCGCAATCATCTCAGGAGTTTGACGAATGCCGGTATAGATCACCTCCATTCCGTAATCGCGCAGGGCCCGAGCCACAACTTTCGCACCTCGATCATGTCCATCGAGACCGGGCTTCGCTACAAGAACACGAATCTTCTTTTCATCAGCCATGGTATACTTCCCTCTACTATGTGAATTACCTTTAGCTGCTTAAACCTTTTGCGCCAACTCTATCAGCACCCCTTTGGCAGACTTCGGATGCAGGAAGCCAATCTTACCTGCCAGCCCCGGCCTGCCCTTCTTATCTATAGTCTCAACACCTTTGGCTGCCATCGCCTGCAGCTCTTTGTCTACATCGTCGACCTCAAAGCAGATGTGATGTACCCCCTCGCCTCTTGTCTCCAGGAACTTCGCCACACCGGCTCCAGGGTCAGTAGGCTGAATCAACTCGATCTCAACATCGCCCACATGTATCATCGCCGCCTTTATCTTCTGGTCGGGGACTTCCTTCACCAGAGCAGCTTTATGACCGAGGAGGTTCTCAAAAGTTTTTAATGCCTCATCGAGGTTCCTCACCGCAATAGCCACATGGTTAACCCTTTTTATCATTTTCCCTCCGTTTATTATGGCTGCTTCTCATCACTATTCCAGCAGCTTAGAATACCAAGAATTCCTGTTGCTCTCCGAACACGCCGCGGAGCACATCGCAGATCTCGCCTAAAGTAGCGTAAGACTCAACGCATTCGATAAACGCAGGCACAGTGTTTCCTTTGCCGCTTGCCACTTCCTTCAGATTATTAAGCACCTGAGTAACCTTCTTCTTATCCCTCCTTGCCTTAAGCGCTATAACGCGCTGTTTCTGCTTTTCAGCTTCAACCGGGTTGACTTTCAGCAGCCCGGTTATCGGCGGATATGGGGAGACAAACTTGTTAACCCCTACTACCGTTCTCTTGCCATTCTCTATATCTTTCTGGGCACGATAAGAGCTCTCCTGGATTTCCCTCTGTTGGAAGCCACGTTCAATGGCAGCTAAGGCACCTCCAAGCTGGTCGATCTTCTCGATATACTTCTCAGCCTCCGCTTGTACCACATCGGTGAGATGCTCTACATAGTAGGAACCACCCAAGGGGTCAACGCAGTCACCAACGCCGTTCTCATAAGCTAGAAGCTGCTGGGTGCGCAAGGCAATCGTTACAGCCTCCGCGCTGGGGGTAGCGTAAGCCTCATCGCGTGAGTTGGTATGCAGCGACTGAGTTCCTCCCAGCACAGCAGCCAATGCCTGCATAGCGGTTCTTACTATATTGTTATCCGGCTGCTGCGCAGTTAAAGTATGCCCGCAGGTCTGGGTATGGAAACGCAGCATCATGGAACGCGGATCCTTGGCCTTGAACCTTTCATTCATAATCTTAGCCCAGAGCCGCCGCGCCGCTCTAAACTTGGCCACTTCTTCAAAGAGGTTGTTATGGCCGGCAAAGAAGAAGGAGAGCCGGCCGGCGAACTTATCTACATCAAGGCCGATGTCTATCGCAGCCTGGACATAGGCTATACCATTAGCCAGAGTGAAAGCCACTTCCTGGGGCGCAGTAGACCCCGCTTCTCGAATATGGTAACCGCTTATGCTGATAGTGTTCCATCTGGGAAGCTTCTCCGTGCAGTAGTTGAAGATATCTGTGATCAACCTCATCGATGGTCTGGGTGGGAAGATATAAGTGCCGCGGGCAATGTATTCCTTGAGCAGGTCATTCTGGATAGTTCCATCGAGCTTTGACGGGTCAACTCCCTGCTTCTTGCCCACAGCGATGTACATCGCCAGCAGGATAGGAGCAGTAGAGTTTATGGTCA
>JBBIRL010000114.1:0-6721 GCA_037441825.1 Dehalococcoidia bacterium
ATTGGTGTGATCGGCCCGATGCAGTTCCAGATGGGCAAACAACACTGGGAGGGAGCGACCCTGGCAGCGGATGAGATCAATGCGGCAGGTGGCATAAAGGTGGGAAACCAGTCTTACCAGATAAAATTGGTACAGGTCGACTCCAATGAGCTTGTGAGCCCTGCCGATGCTGCGAGTGCAGCGGAGAGAGCGATCACCGATGATAAAGTAGACTTCCTGGTAGGGACAATCAGAAGTGAGGCCGCATTAGCAGTGCAAGAAGTTGCCATGGACCATCAGAAGATATTCATGAGCTGCGGTTCCAGTGAAACCAAGCTAAGCCACAACGTGGCTGACAACTACAACCGCTATAAGTACTGGTTCAGGGTCACCCCGGTCAACAACAACTACCTGGCGCAGTTGAACTTCTTGCTGGTAGGGATGGTCGCACAAAAAATAGGTGCACAACTCAAGATAGCACCCAAACTGGCTATAATGGCGGAGAAAGCATCCTGGACGGAAGCCATAATTGCTGCTGCCCAAGCGTACCTTCCCCCCAAAGGAATCCAGATCGTGGGTGTCTGGCAGCCCTCGGCTGAAGCCACGGATGTAACGGCAGAGCTGCAGGCCATCAAAGATTCGGGTGCTAATATGATTATGACCGCGCTCTCTGGGACAGTGGGTGTACCTTACGCTAGAGAGTGGGAGGAACTGCAGATACCAGCAGCTTCGGTGGGTATCAACGTGATGGCCCAATCCGACTCGTTCTTTACGAATACAGGCGGATTCGGCAACTACGAGACGACATTAAACACCTACGCTCGGGGAGTAGCGTTCACTGATAAGACTACGCCATTTATGAACGCGTTCATTGCAAAAATGGGAGAGACCCCAACCTATAATGCCGGAACCTATGACGCGCTCTATATCCTTAAGGGGGCTATAGAGAGAGCAAGTAGCCTCAACCAGGATAAGATAGTCACAGAACTCGAAAAAACCGATTACGATGGCACAGCAGGACATTTTGTCTTCGATGCTAAACATGACGTAAAATGGGGGCCTGGCTACGTGACTGCCGTAGGTGTCCAGTGGCAGAGCGGAGAACTCAAGGGTATCTGGCCACCGTCAGACGGTTCCTGGTATGGAGTCAAGTACGCAGGCATAGTGGATTACCAGTTGCCTCCCTGGGTGGTATCATACTGGACACAACACTAGAAATCGGAGCCAAGGGTTGTTGTGCTGGTTACTAAGTTGATTAAGGAAGTAGGCAAAGGTAGTCCTAGATAAAGGGTATCCCCTCGGTGAGTCAGGAACTCACCGAGGGGATATGTAAAGTTACTGAACTTTTGCGCTGGATAGTGTATGGCAGAGAATATAATTATATACGGGCTCGTCTCGAGCGGAGTATACGCCCTGCTTGCTGTAGGTTTTTCCCTCATATTCGGTGTCGCGCGCATAGTCAACCTTGCTCACACTGCATTCTACATGCTTGCAGCTTATTTGATTTACAGTTTGACCAGTGCACTAGGTCTGAATCTTTTCCTTTCTATCGCTATTGCAATCTTTGCAGTTACTGTGGTGGGAACAATCAGTTACAGGCTGGTCATTGCCCGAGTTCGTCAGCACGAGGCTACGACCCTAATAGTGACCATTGCTTTAGCGGTCATAATACAGGAAGCTATACTGAAAGGCTTCGGCGGCAACCCCAGAAGCGTTCCCAAACTCATCTCGGGGTCAACGGAGATATTCGGCGTCGGTGTACTCAATCAACAACTGCTGACCCTGGGTGTAGTACTTTTACTGATATTGGCCACCTGGATATTCTTAATGAAAACAAGGTCCGGTGTTGCCATCCGCTCCACTGCTCAGGATAGAGAAGCTGCCAACCTCATGGGAATAAACGTTCCCCGGATCGAGATGCTCACAATGGCCATATCTGTCGGTCTTGCTGCAATAGCAGGCGCACTGGTAGCACCTCTTTTCGTACTGACCCCCGGGATGTGGACACATCCCCTGGTGATGGTCCTTGCTATAGTGGTACTCGGAGGTCTGGGTAGCCTTCAAGGAAGCCTGATAGGAGCAATCATACTTGGTTTCGCCGAGAACCTGGTCGTTTTCCTGGCGCCATCGGGAGCCTTTCTTAAAACTTCGGTGGCTCTGACTATTATGCTTATAGTGATATTAATCAGGCCAGAAGGCCTTTTTGGAGTAAAGTTCGAGGAAGAGAGAGGATGACTGCACCGGTAGCCTACGTTACCAAGTTGTTTAAGCTATTGAGAGCGGAGATATTTGTACTGCCCAGCAGGACAGTGGCCCTCTTCATTTGCCTTCTGCTACTGTTATTCCCCGTCATTTCGCAAGAGCCGTATATTCTCCGCGTGCTTATTATCGCCAGTATCTACGCCATTTTCGCGGCAAGCTGGGACTTGCTGTCTGGCTTCACTGGGCAGATCAACTTCGGACATGCTCTATTCTTCGGAGTAGCCGCCTATACGGCAGCCATATTGAACCTAAACCTGGGATTAGCACCATGGGCGACAATACCCCTGGGTGCCGCTGCTGCGGTTTTAGCGGGGTTGATTGTAGGTGTGCCCTGTCTCAGATTGCGAGGCACATATCTCGCCTTTGCTACCCTCGCGTTTCCCTTGATCTTGGTAGGCGTTGTATACGCCATTCCCAGCGTTACTCATGGTGAGTTAGGTATCTACGGGATAGCATCCTTGTCCGGGTCAAGAATAACTTCATATTATATCGTCATCCCCTCTATGATGGCTCTCGGGTTCATTATGTGGAAAATTTCCGATTCTAAGACCGGTCTCATCTTTCACGCCATACGAGAGGATGAGGTCACTGCCAGGGCATCGGGAATAAACACAACCCGCTACAAACTTCTGGCATTCTGCTTAAGCGGGCTTTTCGCCGGAATCGCGGGCGGGCTGTACGCACATTTCGTCAAGGCAGCGGGCCCGTCAACGTTGGAGCTTCTGCTTTCTTTTCAGGCGATCATATGGGCGGTTTTCGGCGGCATCGCAACTATCTATGGACCTATAGCCGGTGTCCTCATCCTCTACCCGCTCACTGAGTATGTACTCATAAAATATTTCGCAGTGCCTTCTGAGGCGAGATTGCTCATCACTGCCATAATAGTACTGCTCGTACTCCTTTTTATGCCTCGAGGCCTCACAACGTGGTTGCGGGACAAGACAGAAAAGGTATGTCCCAGATGCAAGCTGCAGAATGTGGCCTGGCGTAAGACGTGCAGGGTATGTACAGCGGAACTAGATTGAAATAACTGCCTATAGGCCCAGGTATGTTTTTCTAATGGTTTCGTCCCGAAGCAATTCCCCGCCTGTTCCTTCAGCGATCACCCTTCCGTGGGAAAGAACGTAGCTCCTGCTGGCTAGTTCGAACGCAGAGCCAACATCCTGTTCAACCAGCAGCAACGAAATCCCTGTTTCCCGAATTTCCTTGATGCGCTGAAATAACTCGGTTTTCAACTTAGAGGAGAGGCCAGTCGATGGTTCATCAATGCATAATAGCCTGGGCCGGATCATTAGCGCCCGTCCGATAGCCAACATCTGCCGCTCCCCTCCTGACAGCGTACCTGATATCTGTCTACTCCGTTCCTTGAGCACCGGAAACAACTGGTACACACGCTCCAGATTCTTGCGGATTTCCCCTTTATCTTTGCAAAGATAGGCGCCCGCTCTCAGATTGTCCATCACAGTCATCTCCGAAAACACACGCGCTCTCTCAGGACAATGTACCAGGCCCCTCTTGGCAATCTCGTGCGGTTCAATTGATTCAATCCTCTCACCGTTGAAGGTCACAGTGCCTTCGATGGTGATGTCACCCGCCCGTGTTCCTTTCATTATCGAGCGCTCCCACCTTATTAGTCCGGTTATGGCCCTAAGTAGAGTTGACTTGCCTGCACCGTTAGGACCCACCAGGCTCACCAACTCACCCTGGTTGACGCACAAGCTCACCTCATTAAGAAGCATAGCGGTGCCATAACAGACTTTGAGATTTTTCACCTCTAGGAGCAACTGGTCAACTCCCTCTTGCCTATACAGGCTTCGATTACTCTTTCGTTCTTTATTATTTCCTCAGGTTTACCATCGGCAATCAATTCGCCGAAGTCCAGCACTATCACCCTGTCAACTATTCTCATAAGCTCTGCCAGTTTGTGCTCGATTATAATCATAGTCGGACCCTCGCTGTGCAGTCTGCCAAACCTGCCCCCCTTGTGCAATCTCCTTATCGATTTCGCCAGCAAATCCGTCTCGGCAGGGTTCAGTCCGCTAAAAGGCTCATCCAGCAGAAGCATTTCAGGGTCAGTGGCAATCGCTCGGGCTATCTCCAGGCGTCTCAAGTCCCCATGTGACAAACAGGAAGCCGGCTCACGGGCGAGATCGGAGATACCCACAAACTCCAGAGCATCCAGCGCCCTGGCCTCGATTGTTTTGACCCACTCCCCTCTCTTCATTGCCCTGGGGGAAAGACAGGCTACCATAACATTGGCAATGATGGGCAAGCGACGGAAGGGCCTGGTGACCTGGAACGTGCCGGCTATTCCCCGGTTAACGATGTCCCATGTCTTTGCCCTGGTTATATCCTTGCCCTTAAATCTGACCTTGCCTGAATCCGGCCTCAATATCCCGGTTATCAAACGCAGTAACGTGGTCTTCCCTGCCCCGTTCGGGCCTATCAAGCCAACAACCTGCCCTTTATCGATTTGGAAGCTAACATTCTTAATTGCAGTCAAGCCTCCGAAACGCTTGGTCAGGCTCTCAACCTCAAGCAAGGGAGGGCTCAAACTCATGCCTCTTCTAACTCCTCTCGCAGCTCTCTATGCGAAACCTTACCCACATCCGTTTTGGGTAGCTCACCTCTGAACTCCACAATCTTTGGTACCTTATAATGCGCCAGGTTCAGGGCACAGTACTTGATTATCTCCTCCTCGGACAATTTCCCTCTCGCCTCGGGCTGGAGCACAACGATAGCCTTGATTAGCTGGCCCACCGTGGGATCAGGGACTCCAAGCACTCCTGCTGCCTTTATCTGCGGGTGCTGGTGCAAGACCTCCTCTATCTCACGGGCGAAGACTGAATAGCCCTTGTATTTAATCATATCCTTCTTCCTATCATAAAAGAAGAAGTAGCCCTCATCGTCCATCCTGACCAGGTCGCCGGTCTTGAGCCATATCTTGCCATCAATCTCTATCAGGCTCTCCTGTGTATCTTTAGGCCTCTTCCAGTAGCCTTTCATAATGTTGGGACCGTTAAGTATCATTTCGCCAATCTCACCGGGTGGGATAAATTCATTGGTTTCGTGGTTAACCACCGCCGCTATTACGTTGGGCAGGGGCACACCGAATGAGCCGATTTTCGACCTTCCCATCGGATTAAGATGAGATACAGCGCTGCACTCGGTCAAACCATAGCCCTCTTGAATCTTAGAACCTGTCCTTCTCTCCCAATCCTTAACTGTTGACTCATGAAGAGTATCTGCGCCGCTGGTGATTATCTTGAGGTTTTTCCAGTTAAACCTGCTGGTTTTATCGTAATCCTTGAGGAACTGATAGGCGGTAGGCACACTGAAAAATGTGGTTGCCTTGTACCTGTCCATGGAATCCAGGACTTCATCAAGGTCAGGCGTGGTAAACAGAACAAGGGTTGCCCCCATGGTCAATCCGTTCAACATAACTACAATCTGCCCATATATATGGTAAAAAGGTAGTAGAGCTGGAATAACCTCCTTGCCCTGCTCGAGTGTGGGCATAAAAGCCAGACACTGCATCTGACAGGCGAGCAGATTGTGGTGTGTCAGCACGGCTCCCTTGGGTAGCCCTGTGGTTCCGCCGGTATAGGGAAGTGCGGCTATATCCTCCCTGGCATTGAATTCGATTTGGGGAGGATTGGGTGAATACTTCTTTAACAGCTTCTGAAAGGGATGCAATCCCATGCCCTCAATAGCCTTGGAAGAAAGCGCCTCAGTCTTCCCGTATCGCCCCAGAACGCCTTTCCCCACGAACTTCTTCGACATGGGCAGGTATTCCCCGATGTCAGTTATGATAACATTCTTAAGCTTGACTCCTGACCGTTCAACATTCTCATAGAGAAAATCCTGGCAAACGATGGATTCCGCCTCGCTGTCTTCAAGCTGGTGTTTAACCTCAATGCTTGTGTAAACAGGACTGATTGGCGTAAGCGTAGCACCAGCTTTAAGCGCGCCGAAATAGGCAATAATGTACTGAGGACTGTTCAATAGATAGATAGCAATTTTGTCTCCCTTGCCAATTCCCAATTCATGGAGAGCGCTTGAGAATCTGTCTACTTCCTCCTTCAACTTCCCATAGCTTATCTTGTTGCCGTAGAATATTATCGCATCCTTGCCTGAGTATTTGACGGCTACCTCGTCAAAAACTTGAGGTAAGGATTTATCAGGTATTTCTATGACATCGGGAACTCCACTAGGGTAGAACTTCAGCCAGGGTTTTTCGTAATATCTAGCCTTCGCTTCCATACCTTCCCCCTTTAAGCCACTTTACTGCAGGAATGGCACCTTAAAGATTCAGTATTTCGCTACCAGCCCTTGCGCCTGATTACAGCAACAGACTACATTCACCCGGCGCTGTTGTCAAACCGAGTATTATCGAACCGCAATTAAAGCGCTTTCCCGAGTCAATTCCGGTTGCCCATTACATAGTATAATCATATTCAGTTGTCAAGTCAGAACCGGT
>JBBIRL010000115.1:0-6690 GCA_037441825.1 Dehalococcoidia bacterium
TTGTGGCAAATAGGATAATTGACGGCTTATTTAAATTGACCGCCTGCGCCAGCGCATCGACGTAGGCGTCGCCGGTATATTTCTCCAGGCGGTTATCTTCTATAACAAATGCTTGGTCGATTCCGTAGGGGGCGAACTCCGCTGGCAAGTCTTTAATCTGGGACCCTATGATTACCACTGCCGTCTCTTCGCCCAGCTTTGTGGCAATGGCCTTGGCCTCTCCGGCAAGCAAAAAGGCTGTCTTTTCTAATTTTCTGTCTTTGTGCTCTGCAATAAACCAAACGCCTTCTCCGGCATTCTTTTCTGGTGAATCTGGGGTTTGCTGGCGTATTCTCAGGTCTTTTTCCGCCATGTATGTACTCTAGTATTGCACTGGTATCGCGTGCGACAAAGCTACAGGGGCAATCCCTTGGCTGTAGCTGTCAACTGAAAATTATAACACAATGACGACTGTTACCCAAGGATTGCCCCTGTAGGCTATTGCATCTTTAATTTTAACACAGTCTATTTATTTTGCGCTACCTCTCTGCCTCCTATATCCATCTCCCTACGAGGTGCCCGTCGCGGTTGGCACTACCCATAGTGTGCGGGTTCCTGGCATCACCTATCTTGTAGAGCTCCTTGATTTTACCTTCAAGCTCAGTGTAGAGGCTATCAACCGGGTTCTTTCCTGTTATCAGTACTACGGTATCTACATCGGTAATTTCCCGTGCGTCCATGGTATGGATATCGATTACGGTAAGGGTCTTGTCTGCAACCATGAATAAGAAGGATTGGGGACTGAGCGCCACCCCTTTCTTCAGTATCCTGGGCATGGTGTGGAACCATGTCTGGTCCTTTATCTGGTCCAGGCTGCCTACAAAAGGAGTGGGTGCCAGTATCTGTACCTGGCAGCCCTTATCGGCGAGAATCTCGGCAATGCCGATGGCAACGATATCCTGCCTGCCATCCCAGATAACCGCTTTCTTGCCTATCTTGGCTTTCCCCAGGATAACATCGCTCGGCGTGAATACATTGTCCTGTTGCCATCCTACTACCTCCGCGGTACTCTGGCCGGAGAAGGCGTTGCGCATCCACTCAGCGCCGGTGGCTACTATCACGACATCAGGCTTGGGCTTCATATTCAGAATCATCTGCGCTGTTACCTCGGTGCCGGTGACTATCTTCACGCCGGCTTGGGGGAGCTGTATTTTCTGCCACCTGACGAGGCCTCCCATCTCCTCCCTGCCTGGCAGCTTCTCTGCCTGTAAGGCTTGCCCGCCCAGTTCCTTGGCTTTCTCATACAGGGTTACATCGTGCCCTCTCAGGGTTGCTACTCTGGCTGCCTCCAGCCCCGCGGGCCCTCCACCGACTACCACCACCTTTTTCTTGGTGGCTGCCTTCTTCAGCCCTCCGATGCCCCACCCCTTATGCTCCATACCTACTGTGGCATTGCAGATACATCTTATGGGTTGCCCGTCCATCATATATTTTACGCAGTTCTGGTTGTCTCCCATGCAAGGTCGAATATCATCCAGCCTTCCCTCTTTGGCCTTGTTGGGTAATTCAGGGTCGGCGATGAGCGGTCTGGCCATGGCTACGATGTCGGTCTTACCCTCAGCGATGAGGCTCTCTGCCAACAAGGGGTCGTTGATCCTGCCCACGGCGACTATGGGGATATTCTTCACTACCTCTTTGATTTGCTCCACAGCGTACATCTGGTAAGCAGGGGGCAGATAGTGTGGACCGAAGTACATATGCATCGACTGGGTCTCCCTGCCCACGCCGCAAACGAGGTAATCCAGTTTCTTATCCTTATCCAGCCACTTGGCAAGCTGCACTGCCTCATCCGGCACAATGGAGCCGGGCAGCAGGTCGTCTACAGTTAAGGTGTAGCCGATAGCCTTGTTTTTGCCCACCACTTTCCTGGTAACCTCGATGGTCTCCATGAGCAGCCTGGCACGGTTTTCCAGGGAACCGCCGTATTCATCGGTGCGTCTGTTGATACTGCCTGAGAGGAAATCCGCGATTACTCCGGAGTGGTTGTGGATGTCTATGCCGTCGAATCCGGCCGCCATGATGTTTTCGCAACAGATACGGTGGTAGTCAAGGTATTCCTTTATATCATCCTTGGTCATCGGCTCCCACATCTCGTCGGCAAAGTTGGCATCCGGAGTACATGATGGCCCTCGTTTATTTCCCAGGTCGATTGAGTAAATCTGGAAGCTGCATCTGGCTCCGTATTCATGAATGCCATCTGCGATCTTCTTCATGCCTGGGATTATCTCTTTCTGCCAGGCCCAGATATGCCGGTCGAAGTGTCCGCCGTTGGGTCTCATGAACCACGTGTCGCGTGGCATGGTATAGCCCACCGACATGGCTACCCATCCTGCCCCACCTTTCGCCTTCTCGATCTCGTAGTATATGTACTCCTCGGTAGGCAGACCCAACTCATTCATCAGTGGGCCGTGGGGTGACACCATTATCCTGTTTTTTACCGTGAATGGTCCGATTTTGATGGGAGTGAACAAATACTTGAACTGCTGGGCGCTCATTAGACCTCCTTCGTTGATATTTTAAGAGGAATATGTGAAAGCGGCAGTCGCTGGTTTCGTAAATATAGCATCTTCATTAAAATATTGTCAATGCCTATTTAGGAGTATCGCTGTAAATAGCTGGGCTAAAGTCTACTGCCACTGCCCTGTATTTCATATTCTTGTCGGGTCGCGTTAGTTCCTTTAGAACGGCTATCTATAAAGAAGTCGATCTTTCGTCCGTCTTGCATGACCAGGAGGAAAGGTCCCGAAAGTCCTGAGGGGCTATCAGCAAGCATTATATTTCCATCCTTAACTGATATCTTGCCTGTGACGGACTTGTGTTTTAAGCGCGTTTCCTCTGGTATCCCAAACGACTTTGCGCCTATTTCGAGCATTTCAACAAACAAGTTATAGCTGACTTTTGCTATGACTTTGCCTTCTTTTAGAACCTGCCCGATTCCTTCGGGGGCTTCAATGAGTTTACGGTCTCTTTTATGGAGTGTCATTTAATAGCCTCCATGCCTTCTGCACCTTGGCTACCTACTTTGTACTAAAGAAAGGAACTCGGAGCGGGTAAGCGGGCTTTTCTGAAAGAGACCTCTCATGGCAGACGTAACGATATTGCTGCCCGGTTTTTTAACGCCTCGCATAGTCATACACAGGTGTTCGGCTTGTATGACCACGGCAACGCCTTTTGGTTCCAGGACCGCGACTATGGTATTGGCAATCTGGGTGGTCAAACGCTCTTGGAGTTGGGGCCGTTTGGCTAATATCTCTACCACTCTCCCTATCTTGCTGGCGCCCACAACCCGACCATTGGGGATATAGCCCACATGTGCCAGGCCGTGGAAAGGGAGAAAGTGATGTTCGCACATGGAATAGAACGGTATATCTTTGAGGATTACCATCTCTTGGTGGCCTTCTTCGAAACCCACGCGTAGCTCTTCCTTGGGGTCTTCGTAAATGCCGGCAAAAACCTCGGCGTACATCTCGGCAATCCGCTTTGGAGTGCCGAGCAACCCTTCACGCTTGGGGTCCTCCCCGATAGCCTCGATGATAGCAGCAACTGCCTTCTCAATCTTGGCTTTATTGATCATAAGGCTTCTCCTTCAGGAGGTCGTTTGCGGGTTAAGTATACCTTGTCATAAAGCACTTAACCTTGGGCTATGACCTTCTCGATGGTCTCCAGGTCTGCGGGTATCTCTGGGATGGTGTGGGCGCTCTTGAGGGCGGTATCCGGGTCTTTGAGCCCTGTCCCTGTAATTACGCAGACCACCTTTTTCTTGGAAAAATCGGTGCCACTTTTGGCTTTCTTGAGACCGGCTACCGAGGCAGCCGATGCAGGCTCGCCGAAGATTCCTTCCTTAATAGCGAGCAATTTGTAAGCGCTCAAGATTTCTTCATCGGTAACATAGTCGATAACACCGCCGGACTCGTCTCTGGCGGCAACCGCTTTTCCCCAACTGGCTGGATTGCCGATCCGTATCGCCGAGGCCACTGTTTTGGGATTGTGGATGACCTTACCGCGCACAATAGCTGCCGAACCCTCTGCTTCAAATCCCATCATCTTGGGGGTGTTCTTCGCTTTGCCTGCTTGCTTATAATGCACAAACCCTCTCCAGTAGGCGGTGATGTTGCCGGCATTTCCCAGGGGGATGAAGAGGTAGTCTGGAGCATCCCCGAGGGCATCAACGATTTCAAAGGCGGCTGTTTTTTGCCCCTCGATGCGGTGAGGATTTAGCGAGTTGACCAATGCTATATGATGTTTTTGAGTAATAGCACGCACTAGCTCCAGGGCTTTATCGAAGTTATCGTTTATGGCGATGATCTTGGCTCCATATATTATGGCTTGGGCAAGCTTACCCAGGGCGATGTTACCTTTGGGGACGACCACAAACACGGTGAGCCCGCAGACTGCGCCGTACGCTGCTGCCGATGCGCTGGTGTTGCCGGTGGAGGCGCAGATGATGGCGGAGTTCTTAGCCTCTACCGCCTTGGCTACAGCGACTACCATCCCGCGGTCTTTGAAGGAGCCCGTTGGATTGCATCCCTCTAATTTGAAATAAAGCTCCCCACAGCCTATCTCTTGTTCTAACCTTTGCGACCTGACCAGTGGTGTATCGCCTTCGCCTATAGTGATGATGGGCGTCTGGGGAGTTACGGGCAGGAAATCCCGATATTTAACGAGAAGGCACTGCTTCTTGCTCATCAGTCCTCAACCCTGATGAAATTGCCGATTTCCTTCACTACTGCTAGCTTGAGGGTCCTTTGCAGAGCCTTTTGAAATGCTGATTCCTTGGCAGGGTGTGTCATGATTACTATCTCGGCAGTTCCAGCCTTTTCATCGGCTTCTTTCTGGATTACCGAGGCTATGCTAATCGAGTGGTCTCCCAGTATCTTGGAGATTTGTGCCAGTACACCGGGATGGTCAATTACAGTCACTCGCATATAGTAGCGGGTTTTGATCTCTGAAATAGGAGTGAGCTTCTTTGCCTTGTATAGTTTGAGTTGAGGCCTGGGGCGTATCCCGAGATAGATGTTTTGCGCCAGTTGGATAACATCGGCGACGACAGCGCTGGCTGTAGGTGAAGAGCCTGCCCCTCTTCCGTAGAAGATCACTCTCCCTACCAGATCGCCTTCCACCTGAATTGCATTGAATACGCCATCGACATTGGCCAGCAGGAGGTCTTCGGGTACGAAGGCGGGGTGAACCCTGACCTGGATAGCTTGTTTCTCTTTCTTGGCTATGGCAAGCAGTTTTATGGCGTATCCTAACTCTTTGGCATAGCGAAAGTCACGGGCGGTGAGGCGGGAGATGCCTTCGTAATAGATATCGTCGGGACGAATCTCGGTGCGGAAAGCAAGAGTAGCGAGGATAGCAAGCTTGTAAGCAGCATCTACGCCGTCAATATCATTGGCGGGGTTGGCCTCAGCGTATCCTAGTTCCTGGGCTTGTTTCAAAGCGGTGGCAAAATCCAGCCCGTCTTTTGTCATTCTGGTAACGATATAGTTAGTAGTGCCGTTGATGATGGCGTGGATAGCCGAGATATTGTTTGCCAGGAGGTCGCGTTGAAATGGAGCGACTAAAGGGATGCCTCCGCCGACGCTTGCCTCATAGCGGATATCGACTTTGTTCTTGCTGGCTAAGGCAAATAGTTCAAGGCTATGCTTGGAGATGACCTCTTTATTGGCGGTAACGATGTGTTTTCTTTTAGAGATAGCCTCTTTTATATACTCGAATGCCTCGGTCTCGCCGCCGACGACTTCGATTACGATGTCTATCTCGGGGTCAGTTATAATCTGCTCTGGGTCTGTGGTGAGAAGGTGGTGGGATGCATCGAAGTCCCTCTTTTTGCTGAGGTCCCTGACTAGAATTTTCTTTATTCTCAGCGGGCAACCTGCTTGTTGGGCTATAGCTTCTGATTTCTCAAACAGCGTCTTGGCAACCCCGCTGCCCACTACGCCCAACCCCATGAGGCCGATGCTGATGCTTTCTCTCTGGCCCACTGTTAGCTCACACGATTTTGCTATTTGATATGATTCATCGCCCAGGTTACCTTAGCTTGGGTGAGGTAATAATCTCTGATTTCGACGACTTTCCTTTGCTCGGTGAACCAATTGTTGAATGCGGTGGAAGCAAGTATTTGCCGATACTGGTTGTCTATCGGTCTGTTATTGTCTATCTCGGCCACCTTAATTATATAATATCCCTTTGTACTCACTATCGGCTCGCTTACATTGCCGGCGGGAAGGCTGAAAGCAGCCTGGTCAAGCTCAGGAAGTAGAATACCCTGAGGCACCCACCCCAAATCGCCTCCATACTGTTTCGTTGTCGCATCTGTGGAATACTCAGCGGCAACTGTGGTGAAATTCCCGCCATTCTTTAGCAGGTTTTCTACCTCAGTTGCATTTCCTTCATTAGCAGCCTTGATCGCGTAGACATGTACCTGCTTGCCTTCTGTGGGTATGTTCTGTTTGATTTGGTCATTTAGTTTCTGGGTAAGTAGAGCGGCCTCAACGACTTGTCGGTATTCGCTATCGGAGAGGTGTATATAGTTGAGCCACTGCTGATACATTTTCCCCAGGTCAGTCTGTGGCAGCGTTATATTTCCTGTTATATTCGCTGTTGTATTCCCGGTTGTATTCGCTGTTGTATTTCCCGTTGTATTCCCTC
>JBBIRL010000116.1:0-6599 GCA_037441825.1 Dehalococcoidia bacterium
ATACTGGTTCTGGAGAAGAAGGAAGCCGCCGGTACCGCCGGCGCCGACCAGTGGCCCAACAGGCCCAACGCCAGGACCGAAAAAGCCTTAAGATAAAGTCTGGAAGATAGGTTACACAGCGGGGTTCAGTCAAAGACTGAACCCCGCTCTTTATTTGTGGCTGGTTGTTGAGGGGGCTTGGTATGTCGCCACTGGAGTGGCGACGCTACTACCGGATGCCGTTGCTTTGAAAATGGATTTCTTGCTGTTTGTGCTTAACTACGGTAGGTCGGAGCACCTGCTCCGACCTCGGCCTGGAGCGGGTGCTCCAGTCTACCCTGAAAAAGATAATATTTTCATGCTTGGTGGTACCGTTCATGGTTCGACAATCCTTCGCTAGGCTCAGGACAGGGCTCACCACGAACGGGATTACCCTTTATTGTCGAGATAATATTCATTCTTCGTGGTGACGATGAAAATCGTCGTGACGGACTCCCGCGCAGGCGGGAATCCAGGGCTACCCTAGCTTCCCCATCTGCCGTCCGCCAAGTAAGTGGATGTGGAGATGGGCTACCATCTGCCCCCCATGAGCGCCACAGTTGATCACCAGGCGGTATCCCGACTCCGAGATGCCCTGCTGCTGCGCCAGTTTGCTCGCTATGAATATCAGGTGCCCCATAAGCTGCTCTTCATCCCCGGTGAGGTCGGCAACAGATTCGATGTGTTTTCTGGGTATGATGAGGAGGTGCACCGGCGCTTTGGGGTTGGTGTCGGGGAAGGCGACTGCGGTTTCATCCTGATAGACGATGTTGCTCTTAATCTCGCCATTGGCGATCTTGCAGAAAATGCACGACATTTTAACACTCCACCTTTGTATTTTTCTTGAGCACTATTTTTGATGGGATAATCCCCCTAGCCCCCTTTACAAAAGGGGGGACATCTAGCGAGGCTCTATCATATTCCTGGGGATTAAATCGTCTAAAATAGTTCTTCCGTGTTAAGCAAAAAAGGTAGGGGCACGGTGCACCGTGCCCCTACAATAATTGTCCGATTACAGCCCAATCTGTTGTGCTACCAGCTCGCGGTGAAGGTCGGCGTCGCCGAAGGCGAGCTCGGAGGCCTTGGCCCGGCGATAGTAAAGCTGCATGTCGTGGTCTTTGATGAAGCCGATGCCGCCGTGAATCTGGTGCCCCTCGGCGCAGGTGCGCCGGTAAGCCTCGCTGACCCAGGCCTTAGCCATGGATACTTCCAGGGCGCAGTTCATCCCTTCGCTGAGTTTCCAGGCTGCCTGATAGGTAATGAAGCGTGAGCCGTCAACATCGGTCGCCATATTGGCGCACTTATGCTGGATGGCCTGGAAGCTTCCGATGGGCTTTCCGAACTGTACCCTCTCCTTGGCGTAGTTGACGGTCATCTCCAGCACCTGCTGCGAGCCGCCAACCATCAGGGCGCACTGTGCCAGCGTTGCTTTCGGCATCAGGTCCTGAATTACGGCCCAGCCGTGGTCGAGCTTCCCCAGGATATTCTTCTTGGGGACTTTCACTTTATTGAAAATGACCTCGAACTGTTTATCGGAAGCTATCGTTTTCAGCGGGTTGAGTTTTATGCCCGGGCTCCTGGCATCCACCAGGAAGAGGGTTATGCCTTCCTCCTTGTGCTTGCCTTCTTTAGTCCTGGCAACCACCAGCAGGTAGTTGGCGATATGAGCATCGGGGACAAAGAGCTTGGTGCCGTCGATGACGAAATTATCTCCCTCGGCAGTCGCCTTGACGGTGATGCCGCCTGCATCCCAGGTGGCGCTGGGCTCGGTCAGAGCCAGGGTCATAATCATATCGCCTTTGGCTATCTTGGGCAGGAACTGCTTTTTCTGCTCCTCCGTGCCTGTTGCCAGGATGGGCAGGCCGCAGTACACCACTGTGGGCAGGAAGGGAGCAGGGACAAGCGCCCTTCCCAGCTCTTCAATGAGGATAGACAGATCGAGGAAAGTCATGCCCGACCCGCCATGCTCTTCGGGGAAAACCAGCCCCATCCAGCCCAGGTCTGCCATGCCCTTCCACAGGCTCGGAGAATAGCCCTTCTCGTCGGTCTCCATCTGCCTCACCAGCGTCTTAGGGCATTCCTTCGTCAGAAAATCGCGGGCCGAGTTTCTTAACATTTCCTGCTCTTCACTGAGTGCGAAATCCATGCTTTTTACCCCCTATTATTCATTGTTGGCTTAAAGGCTACATCCTGGGCAGTCCCAGCCCCTGGGTAGCGATGATAATCCGCTGTATTTCCGAAGTGCCGCCGGCAATAGTCAGGCTCAGGTTCCACATGTAATCGCGGGTGATATTGCCGGCAAGCTTGGCCCATTTAGAGCCCGGCACAAGCTGTGCGTACAATCCCAGTATCTCGAGGCCGGTGGCGACAACCCTCTGCATCATCTCGCTGCCGAACAGCTTGATTATGGCTCCGACGCTGGTGACATCCTGATTCGTAGCCTGCACCCATGCTACGCGGTAGGCGAGCAGGCGGCAGACCTGTATTTCGATAGCCATTTCAGCAAGCTTGCGTCGAATTACGGGGTTTTGAGAGAGGGGCACGCCGTTGACTTCGGTCTCTTTGACATACTCTACGAGCTGCTCCAGGATTTTCTGCGGCATGGAGGCGAAGCCGAGGCCCGACCTCTCGATGTTAACCAGGGCCATGGCGGCAAGCCAGCCGCGGCCTCGTTCTCCTACCAGGTTCTCCTTGGGGACTTTGACATCATCGAAAAAGGTCTCGCAGAGGTGAGCTACCCCCTCCAAGCTCTCCAGACGTCTTACAGTGATGCCCGGGGATTTCATATCTATGAGGAACATGCTGAGCGCCCGGGAGCGCTTGGGTGCATCGGGGTCCGAGAGCAGCGGCGCGAAGCACCAGTGAGCTCGGTGAGCGCCCGTGGTCCAGATTTTTTGCCCGTTGACCAGGAAGTAGTCCCCTTTATCCTGGGCTTTGACCTGACAGCCGCCCAGGTCGGAGCCGGCTCCCGGCTCGCTGAAACCCTGGCACCAGTAGACCTGTCCGCTGGCTATTCCCGGAAGGTGCTTCCTCTTCTGTTCGTCGTTGCCGAAATTCAGCAGGAGGGCGCTGATCATCTTCCAGCGGAACCAGTAGTCCTGAGCCGGCGCTCTCCAGTATGCCAGCTCCTCGCCGAGTATTGCGTCGTCCCACGTGGGACCTTCTTGGCCTCCGTACTCCTTGGGCCAAGACGCCGATATCCAACCCTGCTCGCCGAGCTTCTTCAGAAATCTCTGGGTGAACTGCCACCATTCATCGGTCTCGTCTTCGGGTGCCCCGCCGGTCAGCCAATCGCGGGGGAGCTCCTTAGCCAGGAAATCTTTTGCCTTTTGGCGAAATTTATCCTGCTCTTCAGTGAATCGGAAATCCATGCAGCACTTCCTTTCAGCTTAGAGATTGCCCTTGACCTCCTCTTCACCGCTCGCATCGCCTGAAATAGAAGTGTCTGGTAAATTTATCCCACATCTATTGCCAGGCAGGTTACAGTCCTCGCTATGCCGCCTACGGGGTGGATGTGGTTGGTGACCAGATTGCCCACGGCGGTCAGGTCTGCCCCCTCTACCACTGCGATAACATCATAGGGGCCGGTCACTGCATGTACCTCTTTTATCCCCTTGAGCTTGTTGATGGCGCGCACCACATCCTTTGTTTTCCCCACCGAGGTCTCAATCAGCACATAAGCTTTGGCTGCCATTGGTTTATCCCCCTTTCCCCATAAAGATAACCAAACTCCTGACAAATTCCAGGAGATAGCTTCTTGGCTATCTCTCCACAGCCTCATCTTTAAGGGACAGACCGGAGATATTATACCCTTATCCAGCCCTGTTGAAAAGAGCTTGTTGAGAAAAGCAGTCACATCCTATATAATTGAAAAAGTTCGTACTGAAGGTGAGATAGTATGCGGACGATGGGGAAGCATTTCCTTCTGGATTTGAAGGAATGCAACAAAGACCTCCTCGATGATTTAGATTTTATCAAGGATGTCCTCCACACTGTAGCCAAGGATGCCGGCAATGCGGTGATCGGAGAGTCCTTTCATCGCTTCCTGCCCCAGGGGGTAAGCGGGGTGGTATTGATTACCGGGGCCCATCTCTGTATCCATACTTGGCCCGAATACGGCTATTCGGCAATCGATGTCTTCACCTACGGTGACCTGTTCCAGCCGGAGGAGGCTGCCAGGTTGATTATGGAAAAGCTGGAGAGCAAAAATCCCTCCATTGTCGAGTTGAAAAGGGGGTTCTAGTACATGACGGAGACAGCTATAAACTGGTTCTGGGACTGCGTCAGTCCCGATCTCATCCAGACATTCAGCGTCAGCGCCATGCCTTATGCGGGGAAATCCAAATACCAATCCATTCAGATACTCGATAGCCCGGCCTTCGGCAGATGCCTTATCCTCGATGGCAAGATTCAGTGCAGCGAGGCGGACGAGTTTATCTATCATGAGACCCTGGTTCACCCTCCCATGATCGCCCACCCTAAGCCTGAGACCGTTTTCATCGCTGGTGGTGGTGAGGGGGCTACTTTGAGGGAAGTGCTGGTGCACAAAACGGTAAAAAGGGTGGTGATGGTGGATATAGACCGGAAGGTGCCGCAGATATGCCAGAAATACCTGCCCTCGCTGAGCCAGGGGGCCTTCGACGACAGCCGCCTCGAGCTTATTTACACAGATGCCCTGAAATACATCGCCGAGACCAAGGAAAAATTCGATGTGATGATACTCGACCTGACCGAGCCGCTAGAGGAAGGGCCTGCTTACCTGCTCTTTGCCAAAGAGTTCTATCAGGACCTCAGCAAGAAGCTGAAAAAGGGCGGCATAATGTCGCTCCAGGCCGGAGCGACCAGCGTGATGTTCCCGTCCACATTTCTGGCTGTGGTGAACACTCTGAAGGCGGTGTTTTCCGTAGTTGCCCCTTACCAGGCGGAGATTCCTTCCTTCGGCGGCCCCTGGGGGTTCGCTACAGTCTCGCAAACTGTGGACCCCCGCGAGCTTCCTCCTGAGGAGATAGACCGCAGGCTATCGAGCCGGGTGAAAGGGAAACTCAGATTTTACGATGGACTCGCGCATCCAGGAATATTCTCTCTCCCCAAATACCTCCGCCAGCAAATAGCGGAGGAGAAGCGGGTCATTACCAAAGACAAACCTGTCTTCACGTATTAGGCTGCTATCTAAGTTGTGGTTGCGTCATTCTTTAACGCATGTCTAGCGCGATTATGGTCTTTACTTTATTTATCCTTCGTGATATTATGCTTGTGGTGACTCAAAGGCGGAGTTGAATGCTATGCCGAAAGAACCGCAGCTTGTAGCACAAATTACAGCTCTATTGGTGGCACAGGACGCATTTGAGGATAAGCGCAATAGAAGTCATATCATAGGCGTTTTTGACAGTGTTGGAGCTCCAAAGTTCCCTGTTAATATTAGTTTTATGGTTTATTGCGCTATTAAGGGGCAAGGTACCCATACTGCGCTCATAAAGGTAGAAGACTCTTTAGGGGGCCGGATTGCTCAGAGCGAACCAATGGTAGTTGAGGTTAACCCACAGAAGGGCCACCAAATTTTCATGGGTTTTGGTTTGACTCTTAAAGCACCGGGATTGTATCGGGTGGTTGCTTTCTTAGACGGGATAAAGGAGATAGAGCACCCTTTGTTTGTGAGAGAAGAACCTTTACCTCAGCTAGGCGCTGGTGGTGCAAAGGAGGTTTGAAAATGGCTACTCTTTTGATTGCTTCGAAAGAATTTAGTTGGCCGCCTGAAGTCGTTGAAGGCGATGATTCGACACAGTTCGCCCCGGAATATGTTGTGAAAGAGGAAGCGGGGAAGACTGTTGTTAAGTCTCTGAGAAACAAGTTCGCTGATCTGCCGAGTGCTGGAATTTGGGAGAATCGTGCTGAAAGCGATGAAGAGTTGCTAGAGGAATTAGGCAGTGGTTGGCGAGGGTTTGCGGCAGAGTGCTGATTTCCTCATCGACACGGGCATAGTCATGCGCCATCTGAGAAACGATGGCCGTGCTCATGCTTTATTGGACTACCTTGAAGACGTGGGTCAAATAAGTGTGTCTGCTATAACATACATGGAAATCTTGGTGGGAAATCGTCCTCATGAGGAGGATGCTACTGCTCTATTCTTCGATCGGGTTCCCCCAGTTGAAGTAGATCGAGAAGTAGCCCAGAAAGCTGCCCAACTAGTTAGGCAGTACCCTGCTGCTTTCGGGAAAGATAACCCTAGAAGTTTTCCTGATGCAGTAATTGCTGGCACTGCGTGGCAGCGTGGAAGCATTTTGATCACACTCAATGTTCGACATTTTACAAAGGTACCGATAGCTGAAATCGAAATTAAAGCTATCGATCAGGATGCAACCGATTGGGTTAACACGTTCAAAACTTGAGTCTTTTCCCTATTGCTGAAATCAGCATTACTGACTGCCCCACGATGCTCTGAGGCTCCAGCGGTTGGATTAGCCTGACTGTATTTTGCGCTTAACCAGAGATTGAAGCTAATAACGCAATGTTGATATAATTGCTTTGCTATGGATATGCTAGCTGACCTCAATCCAGCCCAAAAGGAAGCTGTCGAGGCTATC
>JBBIRL010000117.1:0-6550 GCA_037441825.1 Dehalococcoidia bacterium
GAGAGCCCATTGACTCTCAGGAGGCATATCGTATAGGATTGCTAAGCAAAGTTGTTTCAGCAAATTCGCTAATAGATGAGTGCCTTAAAATCGCAAATAGATTATCTCAAAAAAGCAAAGCCGCCCTCGCTCAGGCAAAATCTGCGGTAAAGGCTTCGGGGAGTCTAGACATGAACCGCGGACTTGAATTCGAGATTCAATGCAGCGCTCTTCTGTGGTCGACTCAGGAACAAAAACAGTGGATGACGGCATTTCTGGATAAACAGAAAAAAGAATAGCGGGGCTTATTATATAATGTATAATGCGACGAGTGTAGATGGTCTTTTTAGTTATCAGGAGGTAGGCCATGTTTGACAGAAAAGCGTTAGAGGTGATCAAGCAGCGTGAGGCCGAATGGTTGAAAAAGGTGTCAGAAATCCCTCAAAGGCAGCAGAGTTTCAAGACTCTTTCCGGCATTAAAGTTGAGCCACTTTATACGCCCGGCGATCTGGATAATCTCGATTATTTCCATGACCTAGGCTTCCCCGGAGAGTATCCCTACGTTCGAGGGGTTCATAACACGGGTTACAGGGGAAGATTATGGACAATGCGAATGTTTTCAGGACTGGGTACCGCTGAGGAATCCAATGCGAGATTTAAATATTTATTAGGCCACGGTGACACAGGACTGAGTGTGGCCTTCGATTACGCCACTTTAATGGGCTATGACACGGATATGCCGCAGGCGCTGGGAGAGTTCGGCAAGTGCGGTGTGGCTGTTTCGTCTATGGCTGATATGGAAATTTTGTTTGATGGAATTCCGGTAGATAAAATAACGACGTCTATGACCATAAATGGACCAGCTTCTGTAATTTGGGCAATGTATATTGCGGCTGCCGAAAAGCGTGGCATTCCCATGGAGAAACTTGGAGGTACTATCCAGAATGATATCCTAAAGGAATACCAAGCTCAGAATTCTTACATCTTTCCGCCTGAGCCCTCGCTCAGGCTCATAGTAGATACTTTTGAGTTCGGCACTAAGAATTTACCATCGTGGAATACGATTAGTATAAGCGGTTATCATATTCGAGAAGCAGGCTCCACCGCAGTTCAGGAATTGGCTTTCACACTTGCAAATGGGTTGACATATGTAAAAGCAGGTTTGGAGAGAGGTTTGCAGGTTGATGATTTTGTGCCAAGGCTCAGCTTCTTCTTTAACGTCCATAATGATTTCTTTGAGGAGATCGCCAAGTTTAGAGCCGCCCGCCGCATCTGGGCGAGGGAAATGAAAGAACGTTTTGGCGCTAAGAATGAGCGGGCTCTGTGGATGCGCTTCCATACGCAAACCGCTGGGTGCACGCTTGCGGCGCAGAGGCCCCTTCTTAACATCGCCAGGGTAGCCATTCAGGCACTAGCTGCTGTCCTTGGTGGCACACAATCTCTGCATACCAACTCAATGGATGAAGCCTATGCAATCCCTTCCCGGGAAGCTGCTGCAATAGCTTTGTTGACGCAGCAAATAGTTGCCCACGAAACAGGGGTAACCAGCACCATTGACCCTCTTGGGGGAAGCTATTTCGTCGAAGCTCTTACAAATCAAATGGAGAAGAATGTCTATGAGTATTTTCGCAAAATCGATGCTTTAGGCGGGGTTATATCTGCGATTGAGAAAGGGTTCTTTAGCAAAGAGATCGCAACCGCAGCCTACCTTTATCAGAAAGAGATTGAGACTAAAGAGCGTGTCTTAGTTGGGGTGAATGACTACATATCTGAAGAACCATTGAACATACCATTGCTAAAGATAGATTCTGCTGGAGAAAGAAGACACTTGGAGCGACTTAATAGAGTGCGCCGTGAGAGGGATAACGTGGCTGTCTCTGAAAAGCTTAAGCGTCTTGGCGAAGCTGCAAAGAAAAAACAAAACCTTATGCCATTTATTCTGGATGCCGTGCGATGTTACGCGACTTTAGGAGAAGTATGTGGCGTTCTGCGCAAGACTTTTGGAGAATACAAAGCTGACATATACTTATCAGTGTAGTCTCTTTAGTTTATGAAATCAGAGAAGCCACAGCTCTATAGAACAAAGGAAATAAAGCTAGAGGAAGGCAAGGCAGGGGAAGAGATTCTGCTCACTCTTCATATGTCCTCTGCGCCTGTTCCCAAACACCTTGGAAGTGCGGGGCAGATTACCAGGCAGGGGCGAGAAACATTGGTTGAAAAGTGATAAACTAGTCACGCGGCAACCCCTGGGGCGCTGCGCAACGTGGCCAAAGCAAGCGAAAGCCTGCACCTATCACAATAATCCTGTCAATGAATTAGTGACGGAGGCTGAACATGGATTTTAAGTTAAGCGAGAAAGAAGATGCACTGCGAGAAGAGATACGCAGATTTGCCGAGGCAGAAATACCTCCGGATTTTATTCACAATTTTCTCGATGAAGAAGGCCTTGACGAGGACTGGGCTTTCACTATGTCTATCTCGAAGAAACTTGCCCGGAAAGGCTGGCTTGTTATGGCCTGGCCTAAGAAATACGGGGGACAGGAAGCTTCATACCTCGAGCAAATGGTTCTTGCTATGGAAGCTACCTATTGGGGGATCCCGGGACTGGGGATGGGCATCAGTGGCACCGCCTGGGTAGGTCCGTCCCTGATGCTCTATGGCAGCGAGGAGCAGAGGCAAAAATACCTGCCGTCTATCGCCTCGGGAGACTCTGATGGAGTGTGGTGTACCGGTTATAGCGAACCCAATGCCGGCTCGGATTTTGCCAATATCCAGACTCGGGCTGTGCGAGAAGGCGATGAATACATAGTCAATGGACAAAAGGTCTGGACAAGCTGCGCCCATCGAGCCAGATGGTGCTGGCTCGCACTGGTAACAGACCCCAATGCTGCCAAGAAGCGGCACGGCATCAGCCTGCTCATCGTGGATATGAAAAGCCCCGGCATAACCGTCAGGCCATTGCTGAACTATTCCGGCGTTCACATTTTCAACGAAGTCTTCTTCGACAATGTCCGGGTTCCGGCAGCTAACCTCGTCGGCCAGGAAAACCGGGGTTGGTATCAGTTGATGCAATCCCTGGCCTACGAAAGACACAGCGTTGGCGCACAGATATACGGAGCCGGGAAACGAATGCTGGAGAGTCTTGTGGAGTACGTAGCCGAAACTAAAGAAAATGGGGTATCGCTATCGCAAAACCCCGTAATTCGCCACAAGCTGGCAGAGAGGGCGATTGAACTGGAAACCCTAAAGATGCTGTCGTACGAAATAGCCTGGAAGATGAGCCAAGGGGTAATCCCTATCTACGAGGCTTCCAGAAACAAGGCGTACGGTGACTGCCTACAGGAACGGATGGCTAATACCGGCACAGAGATATTAGGAGCCTATTCCCAGATAGACCAGAACTCCAGGTTCGCCAAGCTCAAAGGCGCCATACAGCATCTGTATCTGCTATTTCCGGGCATTACCATAGCGGCCGGCACAGATGAAATAGAGAAAAACATCATCGGGCAATTTAAGCTGGGGCTGCCCAAATCATATTGAAAGAATAGAGGTGACTGCAATGGATTTCAACTTTTCCGAACACCAGAATATGCTCCGCGATGAAGCCAGGCGTTTCTTAGCCAGGGAATGTCCCAAAACTAAGGTTAAAGAGCTTGAGAAGGACGGAAAGTGCTATGATTCTCAAGTCTGGCGCGATATGGCAGAGATGGGATGGATGGGACTTGTCCTCCCCGAGGAACATGAAGGCTTAAATGCTGACTTTATCGACTTGATGATTTTAATGGAAGAGATGGGCCGCAACATCCTGCCCGGGCCTTTCTTCTCGACCGTAGCGCTCTGCGCCCTGCCAATACTTGAGTATGGGACTGACGCTCAAAAGGCAGAATATCTTGCTCCTATCAGTAGAGGGGAAAGAATTTGGACTCTGGCGATGACCGAGTCATCAGGAGGCTATGGCGCTTCGGCAATAAAAGCCGGGGCTAAGCTGGAAGGTGGAGAATTTGTCATCAACGACGAGAAGATGTTTGTCCCTTACGCCGACGTGGCCGACTACCTGTTGGTCATAGCCCGGACTGCCAGGAGCAAGGTACCAGAGAAGGGGCTGACGTTTTTCATCGTTGACGCCAGGAAGCCGGGCACGAGTATTGAAACAATACCCACACTAACCGGTGAGAGGCAGTGCAAAATTAGTTTTAAGAATGTGAAGATTCCTGAGAAAGATATCCTGGGCAAGGTGGGCCAGGGTTGGGACATAGTTGAGTATATCATGAGAAAGGCCACAGTATTGAAATGTGCGGAAGTATCCGGGGCATGCCAGGCGGTCTTAGATATGTCGAACACCTATGCTAAAGAGAGGATGCAGTTTGGCAAGCCCATCGGAACTTTCCAGGTCATACAGCACAAGCTTGTTGACATGCTCATTGATGTTGAGGGACTACAGTACCTGGTCTATCAGGCAGCATGGCTGCTCAGCACGGGTGCTCCTTGTGATTTGCAAATTGCCATCACCAAAGCGAGGGCCAATGAGGTATACAGGAGTGTTGCCTTGGGTGGAGTCAAGATACATGGAGCCATAGGTTTCACCATGGACCATGACATCGGTCTGTATTACCGCCGCGTCCTGGGGGCGGAGTCCTTCCTGGGAGATACTGACCTGCACCTGGAAAAGGTCGCTGCAAACATAGGGCTGTGAGTCATTTATTCGAATAAGCTTGACGAGTATGAGCCTATGGAACTGGGCGTTCCCCCTATCGTACAATATGGTGGGCGGAGAAGGATTCGAACCTTCGACCCCTACTTTATCAGAGTAGTGCTCTAGCCGACTGAGCTACCCGCCCGAATATTTGTGTCACCGGGGTTTGATAGAATCCTGGCTTCTGTTATCGAAGTGCAGGCTTGATTATAGCATGTGATAGCTTACCTAATCAACATCGCCGCCAATAGTCTTGGAAGCCAATCCTCAATGACCCGGAAGATTAACCTCTTTAAGCACATTATTGGTATAATATAAGTGCAACCCAGCCTGTGCTTGAAAGGAGAGGCTTGAAGATCATTCGACCTGACGAGGGGGAGATTTTCGATATCGAACTCGATGCAGACTTGCTGCGCAAGAATCAGGAGTTGGCGAAGGAAAATAAAAAACTTCTGGACAGCCATAAGATTCTGGCGATTGATATTATGGGCTCGGTGGGCTCGGGTAAGACCTCTCTGGTAGTCCAACTGGTGAAGTACTTAAAGAGCAAGTATCACATAGCTGCTTTAGCCGGCGACACTGCTACAACTATAGATGCCGAGCGAATAAAATCAGCGGGAGCGGAGGTCCTGGAGATAAACACCGGCAAGGAATGTCACCTCGATGCTAATCTGGTAAAGAAGGCGCTCGGTGAACTGAATCTGAATAAAATAAATCTACTCTTCATTGAGAATGTAGGAAATATTATCTGCCCGGCTGATTTCCCGCTGGGCTCTCATAAACGCATAGTAGTGCTTGCGCTCACCGAAGGTCCTTATGTGGTGCTGAAACACCCCTTCTCTTTCATGGATGCAGATGTGGTAGCTATAAACAAGATCGACCTCTCCCAGGCCACAGGCATCGCTCCTGCTGATTTCGAGAAGCAGCTTCACGAGCTGAAGCCATCTCTGAAAGCGGTGCGCACAAACTGCGCCACCGGAGAAGGTATAGCCGAAGTAGCGAAGGCGCTGGGGTTGTAGCTTGTCAGTGGGTAGCCTGGAGCATTGGCTCCACAGTGTAGTTGCCTGATTTATCAGGCAGAGTCCGCCCAATGAATTGGGCAACTACATTTGAAACATTAAGAAGGCAGTGATTTGCACGAAGTTTCCATCTCACACGCCATAGCCGACCTGGTCCTCAAGGAATCCGAGAAACAAGAGGCCAAGAAGGTCTTGCTGGTAGAGCTTGAAATCGGCGAGCTTTCCCTGCTCAACCCTGGGCAGGTAGAGTTCTGGGTCAAGCTCGCTTTTGAAAAGACCCCGGCCAGTGAGGCCGAATTAAAGATCGAAACGGTGAAACCGGAGGTTCATTGCTCCGCATGTGGATATGAGGGAACACTGGAGACCAAGGATGACCCTTTGTGTCACTTCCTCATCCCCGTTTTCCAATGCCCGAAGTGCGGCTCAGGAGAGATAACAGTTAAACGTGGTAAAGAGTGCCGGGTAAAGAGAATTGAAATCCTGACCTGAGCATAAACCGAGCGTTGCAGTGACAAAGCGTAGGGGCACGGTGCACCGTGCCCCTATTTGTTATACGCAAAAAAACACCTTAACCTCTGGATAGTGGAAGGAGAGGGTCAATCTTCATATTCCGATGGAGTTTCCCCCACCGACCGACCTAGGACTCCTGAGGCCGAAGCCTCGGTGACTCCCTAGAAAGGAGGTGATCCAGCCGCAGCTTCCGCTACGACTACCTTGTTACGACTTCGTCCCAATTACCAATCCCACCCTGGGCGACTGCCTCCCTTGCGGGTTAGCGCATCGACTTCAGGTGTTATCGGCTTTCATGACGTGACGGGCGGTGTGTACAAGGCCCGAGAACGTATTCAACGCAGTATGC